>JAJRRS010000135.1 GCA_024279275.1 Planctomycetota bacterium
GACCAGTGAAACAAATGGCACGTATATCGAAGCGTCAAACGGAATCAAAGTGGCGATCGATAACAGTAATACGGGCGGGGTCACGGCGGGTACAAACGGCAATGACCCAGGGGATGATGTCGTGACCGGGTTCGAGTATGAGATACCGCTGTCGGTGATCGGAAACCCCAGCGGACCGATCAAACTGACAGCCCTGATCAATGGGGCAAATCACGATTTTCTTTCGAACCAAGGCCTCCAACTGATTGGCGATTTTTCCGCCAGTGCAAACAACTACGGGGAGCCACGAGATCTGAATATATCAACAGAGAATCCATCCAACGACCAGTTCTTCAGCGTGGATGTCTCCTCACCTGCTCTGGCCGGTATTTACACGATCGATGGCGACTGGAACAAGACAGGCGGCTCGCTTGCCATAGATATTGGCGGGCTTATTGCGGGGGCCGAGTTTGACCAACTCATCGTAACCGGAACATCTACACTTGCCGGCACGCTTGAAATCTCTCTGTTTGATGGATTCATACCAACCCTGGGTGATTCATTTGAGATTATTACCACCGGAATCCGAGCTGGGACGTTTAGCTCAACCACGGGCACCGATCTGGGAGGCGGGCTTTCATTCGACGTGGTCTACGGCTTAAATCACGTCACCCTCATGGTCATTCTCCCCGGCGACCTCGACGGCGACGGCTTCGTCGGCATCAACGACCTGAACATCGTCCTCGCCAACTGGAACCAGAACGTCCCACCCGCCAATCCCCTAGCCGACCCAAGCGGCGACGGCTTCGTCGGCATCGACGACCTCAACGCCGTCCTCGGCAACTGGAACGCCGGCACACCACCGGGGACGGGTGCAGCCAACATCCCCGAGCCGAGCGTTTCCCTGATACTTTTGGCCGGTGCGTTGGGGCTGGCGGGCAAGCGGCGTTAAAACCGGCGGTAACGGGTTTTTAGCGGCGATATTTGACACCTACACCCCCAGCCGGTGTAATGCTTGGCTCGATACAGCAGGGCCGCGCGGTCCTGCACTTCCTGGCACCCGCGGAGCCGTAGTCACGGCCGAGCACCACGAGGCGTCCCGCAACACGGGATGGAATCACAGATGGCTAATTACACCGGTCCTAAAGTCAAGCTCTCCCGCCGCGTCGGCGTCCCCATCGCTGACATCCCCAAGCACACCGCCAAACGCCAGCTCAACCCACCCGGTATGCACGGCTTCCGCGGCCGTCGCCTGCGTGACTACGGCATCCGCTTAAACGAAAAACAAAAACTGCGTTACCACTACAACGTCCTGGAGCGTCAGTTCCGTGGATACATGCAGAAGGCTTCGGTCACCAAGGGCAACACCGGTCAGGTGCTGATGCAAATTCTCGAACAACGCCTTGACAACGTCATCCGCCGAATGGGCTGGGCACGCACCATCTGGGCCGCACGCCAACTCGTCGGCCACGGCCACATCCTCATCAACGGCAAGAAGGTCGACATCCCCTCCTTCCGCGTGAGCATCGGTGACGAGATCACCACCAAGCCCGGCATCCAGAAAGTCGTCCGCGAAAATATGGAAACCATGCCCGGCCACAACGTCCCCGGCTGGCTCATGTTCGACCCCTCGACCCTCACCGCCAAAGTCACCGCAGACCCCACCCCCGACGAAATCCCCTTCGACGTCAACATGAACCTGATCGTCGAGTTCTACCGCTAAATCATGGCGGACTGATTAATCACTCACGAAGCCCACGTTCCTATGGACGTGGGCTTTTTGTTAAACTGCACGGGTTAGACCCTATAAACACACAACAGGAGCTCACCCATGGGCCTGATGGACGGAAAAAAAGGCATCATCTTCGGCATCGCCAACGACCGCAGCTACGCCACCTTTATCACCAAGAGCCTGATCGAAAACGGCGCAACCTGTGGCTTCACCCACCTCCCCGACCCCAAGGGCAAGATGGAACGCCGCTGCCGCATGGCCGTCGAAGAACTGGGCATCACAGACCCCTGGCTGGTCCCCTGCGACGCATCCAAAGATGAAGACCTCGACGCCGTCTTCGAGAAGATCGAAAAAGACTTCGGCACCATCGACTTCATCGTCCACTCGATCGCCTTCGCTGACCGTGAGTTCCTGAAGGTCGGCAACTTCTGCAAGACCACCCGCGAAGCCTGGACTCAGGCCTTGGACATCAGCGCCTACACCCTCTTGGCGATGGGCCAGCGGGCCGTCAAGGTCATGCCCAACGGCGGGGCGATGCTGGCGATGAGCTACTACGGCGGCGAGAAGGTCGTCCCCGGCTACAACATCATGGGCGTCGCAAAAGCAGCCCTCGAGCACACCGCCAAGTACCTGGCCTACGACCTGGGTGAAAAAAACATCCGGGTCAACACCATCAGTGGCGGCCCACTGCGAACCCTCGCCGCCTCCGCCGTCGGCGGGATCGCCGAAATGTTCGAGCACCAGGAACGTAAAGCCGCTATGAAGCGGAACATAACAGGCGAAGAGGTCGGCAATACCGCCCTCTATCTGCTCAGCGACCTGGCCAGCGGCGTCACCGGCGAAAATATCCATGTAGACGCAGGTTTTAGTATCGTCGGCATCTAAACCGATAGCATTGGTAGGCTCAGGCTGCGCTCGGCATCCCCGGATGGATACCGCCTGCCTGGCCCGTGTCGGCAGGGTTGCCGACGCTCCGCACACGCACGGAGGCCACACCATGCCTATCAGATTCCGCTGTCAAGACTGTAGTTCACGAGTCAAGGTCCCCGAAGGCACACAAGGCAAGCAGGTCAAGTGCCCTCGCTGCGGACGCATCCAATCCGTCCCCAACCGTCAGGACCACGCCGCAAATAACGGTGCCGACCTCACCGTCCACACACTCGTCGGCTCCATGCACAAAGCACCCAAACGCAAAGAATCCCTCGTCTCCACCGGAGTCACCCCCGACCGGTTCGATGCCTACGACTCAGGCGATCCCGACGATTCCGGGGACTCCGGGGGCGGCACGCCCGGCGGATTGAATATCCCCACCCAAGCCGCCAACGACTACCAGGACTCCAACACCCCCGAAAACTCAGGCCATCCCGGCCATCCGGGGGACTCCGGCCAACACACCTACCGCGGCAACGGCCAGATGTCCCGCAAAAAACGCCGACGCCTCCAGGCCCAAGCCGCTCGCGCCGAACGAGAAGCCATGCACGCCAAAGATGCCCAGATCGCCGACTCACGCAAGCGTGTCCAAGACATCTTCGCCACCTCCAACCACCACACCCCAGACACCCCGGACACCCCATCCCACGTCGAGGACCAATCTCAACTCGACACCCGTATCGTCTCAACAACACCCAACCGCCCCCAGGCGATCGCGTTAGATGGCAGCGACTCTCTTGACCAACCAACCGCCAGCGAAGCCGAACAAACACCCGATACCACCACCCATCACGAGTACCCAGCCGAAGAGTCCGCCCCCGAATCGGCTGAAGTTCAGTCTGTCACCGGCGATGACCCTCAACCCGCCACCCGCTGGACCCTCGACCTCACCGCAGAGGCCTACCCGTTCCTCAAACTCGTCCCCTGGGTTCTCCGCATCGCCGCACTCATGCTCATCGGCCCCGCGTTCAAGGCCATGCTCGTCACCAACGACCAGGGCTTCAGCGCCGTCGTCAGCATGCTCGTCCTCTTCGCAGGCCTCACCCTCGTCGCCGTCACCTGGACCGTCGGCGAAATCGCCACCGCCGTCCGCGACATCGCCGTTAAAAGAGTCGCCGGCTAGAGTATTTACCACCTTAAATAATTGGAATTGTGCCGCCGAAGTGCCGCTTGCGGCTTCGCGATGCCGGGTGGATACCGTGCGAATGTGCCTTTTTTGAGCTGGCCTATTCTCAATTCAAGTGTCATGTATCATTGATAGCCGCCATCTTACAGATGGCGGTTTCGTCGGCTGTAAACCGACGGCTATGACAAGGACGACCACTACAATTGAGTAAAATCTGTCCCAACCGTCCAACCGCCTCGAAACCATCCAGGTGTTTTGCGCCGCCAAGATTGCTCCCCCTGCTCCTCATCATCGCCGGCGTCCTCGCATACATCAACACACTCCCAAACCCGTTCATCTTTGACGATGTGCCCTGGGTCATCGGCAACCACCGCATCGCCAGCTTGGCCAACATCGGGCAGATACTCACCGCCACCAACCGCCCGGTCCTTGAACTCACCCTCGCCATCAATCACGCGCTGGGCGGTGATAACCCTGCGGGCTATCACGCCCTGAACATGCTGATCCACATCCTCGCCGCGTTGGTCCTCTACAGCCTGATCCGCCGCACGCTGCTGCTCCCAAAATTCACCGACCGTTTCAACCACAACGCACACTGGCTCGCCTTCGCCGTCGCGCTGCTCTGGCTGTTGCATCCACTGAACACCCAGAGCGTCACCTACATGATTCAGCGCGGCGAATCCCTCATGGGGTTGTGCTACCTGACCGTGCTCTACTGCTTTCTGCGCTACGCCACCTCTCCTCATAAAGCCGGCGATGTTATCGCCGGTCCCCCCGTTCCCCCGCCCGTCACCCCCCGCACCCCCAACCGTGCCTTACCCTGGGCCTTCGCCGCCGTCGCCGTATGCTGGATCGGCATGGGCACCAAGGAAGTCATGGCCACCGCGCCCCTGGTCGTCCTCCTTTTCGACGCAACCTTCATCGCAAAATCCTGGCGCGATCTTATAACCAAACGCCCCCTCTTCTACGCCGCACTCTTCACCGCCTGGATTCCCATGCTCTGGTTCATCTCATCCACCCTGCAAGCCGGCCCCGACGCCTCCGTTGGCTTCGCGCTTGAAGATAAAATGCTCTCACGCTGGACCTACCTGCTCTCCCAGCCCCAGGTCATCGTCGAGGTCTACCTCCGCAAAGCCTTCTGGCCTAACCCCCTGGCGCTGGACTACGGCTGGGTCCCCGCCATCCCACAGGACACACCCCCCAATCAGATCACACGCCTCTTCCTGTCCAATGTCCTCTGGCAGGGCACGCTGCTGACCACTCTTTTCCTCGCCTCGCTCTGGGGCGTCATCAAACGCATACCTCTAGGTTTCCTTGGCCTCACGTTCTTCCTCATCCTCGCGCCCACCTCCAGCTTCATGCCCATCGCCGACCTCGCGTTCGAGCACCGCATGTACCTCCCCCTTATCACCGTGGTCGTATTCGTGGTCTTCGCCGGCTATGCGCTGCTAAAACGAGCGATCCCAGCCACTGCCGGCGCATACGGCATGACACTGGTGCTCTTGTTCGCCCTGATCTTTGCCTCGATGACCCTCGCTCGCAACGCAGACTACCAATCCAGAATCTCCATCTGGGACTCCGTCGTCGTCGCACGTCCGCAGAACCCACGCGGCTGGTACAACCTCGGCTCAGCACTCAAAGACGCCGGACGCAACGACGAGGCGCTGCAATGCTACGCACGCACCCTGGAGATCCTCCCCAACTACGCTCCCGCCCACTACAGCATCGGCACCCTCCTCATGGAAGCCGACGACCTCCCCAACGCCATCGCGTATCTCAAGTCCGCCACACAACTCGACCCCACCGACCCCGCCAGCCACGCACAACTCGGCAAGGCCTACCTCTACACAAACCAATACCCCCAAGCCGAACGATCCCTCCAGCAAGCCATCCAGTTAGACCCCAACTACGCCCGCGCCCACGAATACCTCGGCCTCCTGCACATCGTCCGCAAAGAACTCGGCCCCGCAGCCACCTCATTCCGCAACGCAATAAACGCCGATCCGCACCTGCTCACCGCCTACCAGAACCTCGCCGCTGTACTGACCGAGTCAGGCCAACCAGCCCAAGCCTTTAACGTCATACAGGACGTCATCCGCCGCGCCGATGAATTGAACCTTTCCCCCGATGCCTTGCGTGATTTCACGAC
>JAJRRS010000136.1 GCA_024279275.1 Planctomycetota bacterium
CCGCACGGTGGCGTCGATCCGCTGGGCGTTCACATCGAACGAAAGATTCACACCCGGGTCTTCCTTTAAGCGGACCTCACCATCCACCTCGAACAGACCCGAAGCAAACCGCCCGCCCAGCCCGTGCAACACGACACGCTGCGAGGTGAGTTCAGCCTGACCGGTCATGTCATCCAGTTCGATCCGCTGCCCCGCGTAATCAAGGCTCAAAGACCTGGGTTCCAGGCCGAGCGTGAACCGATCGGGTTGGCCGTTGCCCCCCCTATAATGCAGCTTCACATCCATCTCGCCGTCGGGCTTGTAGTCCGCAAATAATCCGTCAAGCACGGAACGGCCATCGTGATCTGCGGGCAACAGGTCGATCAGCCCCGGCTCGATCCGCAGATCGTCGCCAACGAATCTCAGATCGGCTCCGAAGCCTTGCTCTGTAAAATCGGTCTGCCCATTGAGTGTGATGGTGCCGTCGCCGTGTCGGCAGATCAGTTTTTCAATCTGGACTCGGCCACGTTCAACCGTGACGTAGCCTTGGATGTCGTCGAACGGATACCCTCCATCATTGGGCTTCGCGGTCCCGTCTTTTAACCGAGTATCGATGGTAAAAGCCACCTGCCCGTCGGCGTCGGCGTAGACCTCGCCTGTGCCGATCAGGGTGCCGGTCAGATGCAGCGACCGGACCCATCGGTCCTTAGGCTCGGGGATGGACGCGATCAACACGTCATCGATCGGCAGCCGGATACTGGATAGCTGAAGCGAAGGCGTGAGCTTGCGCCCGTCGTTTGGGAGTTCAAGCCGCCCGTGAACCACCCCCCCGCCGCCACTGACCGACCGCAGATGCACGCCGTACACCCGCACGTCCTCCGGCGTAATCACCACCCGGCCCCGCTCCACAAACATCGGGTAGCGCCAGAAACTAAAAACACTGCGCAGGCCCGCGACATTCAGATCGGTCGTCACCCGGGTCTTCTTCCCCGGACCGGCGGGACGTTGGATACGCACGACCATCGAAGCGGTGCCCCCGGGGACAAACACGGGCACATCGGGATCACCTTGCGCATCGGTCGATGCAGTATCGTCGGCCCGGACCACGCCGTGGGCGAGCAGGTCTTCGTAGCCCTCTTTGTTAAAGAAGATGTCCATCACCTTGCGGTGTTTGGGCTTCATCGCATCGAGCAGGTAGTCATCGACGGCGAAACCTTCGCCTCGGATCGTGATATCGACTTCGCCCTCGCCGCCGGGGGGGATGATCGTACCGCTGACAATACCCCGGCCACCGGACGGCCCGATACCCACCAGGTCATTCAGCTCGACGCGCTGATGGTTAAACGTCACACGGCCGGTGAGTTGGTCGGCGGGGTAAGGGAATTTGTTGTACTTAAACCGCGTATCCAACAGGTCCAAATAGCCACTGAACTGCAACAAGCCCCCGGGTGTCAGCCTGTCGATCGTGACCTGGGCCTGATACGTCCCCTGCGGTGAAAAACGCTCCTGGTACCGGCGGATCTGCTGGGGAAGCTTGGGCCATATCCCCCCTTCGGCCGGGATATCAAAGGGCTTGGTGGATACCGTGATCGACAGGGGCGCGTGGGCCTCGAAGCCACCCACATGGCCGTTGGCTTTGAACGTGATGCCTTCCAACTCCCCGGTGATGCCCTTGAGTTGAACCACGCCCCCGGTCAGAATCGCCAACCCGGTTACGTTGGACAAACGCAACGGATCGCCCGCCTGGATCGGCAGTGACAGACCGATGCCGTCCAACCGCATCTCCGCAGACAGAGCGACCAACTCGGACTCATCCAGCCGGGCACTGAAGATCACCCTCGGCAAAGCACCCTCCGGCGACAAACGATCCCACCACTGCCGCATCGCCTGGGGCAAAAGATATCGGTGCGGCCCGGTGAACGTGAAGTGGTCCACCTGAACCTCCACCCTCGGCTCAGTCAGGTCGATCTCCCCCTGAATCGACGGGCCGGGCGCGGCGTCCTTTTTGCTATCCCCCGCGGTGTGCTGGTTCAAGCTAAACGTGTACCCACCTGCGCGGCTGGCATCGGCGGTCAGTGTCCCGTCAAAAGTAAAACCCTGCACCGGTTTATACACACCCGAAGCGACCTGGCCGAAGCGTACTTCACCCCCATTTAGAAACAGCTCGGGCAAGACCTTGGGCAGACCGCCTCGCTCCTGCCCGTCAGGCGGGCCGGCGATCAGTCTTTCGTAATTGAATCGGCCGTCATCCAGGTCTTCGGTCAGGTACAGGATCGGATGCGTCAGCGCGACCGAGGCGGCGCGTGCCCGACCGATCAGCATGGGCAGGAACCGAAGCCGCACCACGACGCGATCCGAGTACAACAGCCTGGCGGCTTCACCCTGCATACCCGGGACCGCCAACTCGATCCCGTCCACGGTCAATTCGCCGTCCCACGCCAGATGAACCTGCCCGACCTTGGCATCGCACCCGATGGAATCTTCCAGCACCGATTCGATGATGCTCACCAGTCGGGCCGACCGGGTCATAAAGGAAACCCCACCAACAACGATCATTAACAAGACAAGCGTGAAAATGACATAGCGCCGCCGCCGCCGACGACGCGGCTTGGCGGGGGGAGGGGGCGACGAGGGGATCGTATCTGAGGGCGCTTCCATCATAGAATCCGAACTATCCGGGGGCTTATCCGGGGGCATATCCGGGGCGGGGTCCGTTGCTGCTGCCACGACACCGATGCGACGGCGTCGAGCATATCCGTTATCTTCTTCGGCCCGACCCGATGCCAACCGACCTATGGAGAATCATATGGACCCTAAGCCGACCATCCAAATCGACGACTTTATCAAGCTGGACCTGCGCGTCGCCACCATCACGACCGCCGAGCCGCACCCCAACGCCGACCGCCTGCTGAAACTACAGGTCGACTTAGGCGACCATCAGCGCCAAATCTGTGCCGGGATCAAGCAGTTCTACGACCCCGAGAACCTGGTGGGCAAGCAGATCGTCGTCGTCACCAACCTCAAGCCGCGGAATATCCGTGGCGAAGAGTCCAACGGCATGCTGCTGGCCGCCAGCGTGATGGACGGCGAAGACCTCGCGGACGTGGTCGTGCTGTCCCCCTCTAAGCCGGTGCCCGCTGGCTCGACGGTGGGGTGAGGAAAATTAAGAAAAGCTGAAAATTAAGAAAATAAGACAGTGCTACAGAAGCTGTCCGGTATTCTGCTTCTTAATTTCCTGCTTTTCTTGATTTCCTGCTTTTCCTAATTTTCTCCGCCCTCACCGCTGTCGTAATTCAGGCGGTGGGACAGGGACTTGAGCGACAGCGGGTTATCTGCCCGGGCCGGCAAGAGGATCGTCGAATCGATCATCGTCGGTAGCATCGGATTATTAGCGTATTGGCTGTATTCCTCGCGGGTCAGCGGCTTGTAGCTGTCGATCTTGTAGACCGCCAGGGCCAACCTGGAATCAATCCCCACGACGCCGGTGGTCAGCTCATCGGCGGCGTGCTGGACCTCGCCGTTTTCTCGCGCCACGTTAGCGGTTGTGAAAAACGCCTCGACAAATTCTTCGCTCTGCCCGACCCCGGGGATCAACGGTGCTATCAGCAGGCCGTTGGACAATCGCACACGCCGGGGACACGGAGGGATCGGAACGATCGCTGTGTCACCACGGGTCGCGACCGCTTCAAGCCCACCCTCGACTGCCTGACCAAGCCAGGCATCCGAGTCCGCGACCAGCTTGTTGTAAGCGTTAAGTAGTCGCGTATCCTGCGTGACCTGGTTCCGCACAGCGTCCAGTGACTCGGGCAGGTGCGTCGATTGTGCGTCGATCAGGCGGAAGACGTAACGCGAGTAGTCAGGCCCGATCAAGGGCGACCCGGCCAATCCCACCTGGAGACGACGCGGCAGCAGCGGGTTGTCCCTCTTAGGCTCAAGCTCTTTTGCACTGAGTACAAACGAGGCAAAACCCACACGCGGGTTATCCGCAAGCCGACTCTGGCCGATACCTGCAAGCCCGATCAAGGCCTCGGCATTAACCCAGTTGCCGTCCGAGGCGTGGACCTTCGGCAGCAACCCGTATTCCGTCTCAAGCTGCTCGGCAACGCGACGCATGGAGGTCAACGCCGAAGCATCGGCGATCACCCGGTAGTCGTCCTGTTTGGCCATACCACGCGTGTCTTCGTAGAGATACAAATACGCGGACTTGGTTATCTTCTCGACCAGCTCGAACGCATGCTGGTTGGTGAGGTTCTCGATCACGTCATCGCGGACCTCGTTATAAGGCTTGGCCGCAACCGCTTGCTGCTCATCACTGGCGGGCGTCCCGCCGAACCGCTCGGGGTACTTGCGGTGATGCCCCAATGCGTCGGCCTCGGAGATCTTGACCAGCTGGCGGGCCTCGTCCATCGAGACCGACAGGTACTCGATCTTGACACGGTCGGGGACGCGGTAGCCAAACCCGTAGGGCTTGCCCCGCCCGGGAAGCGCATCCTTGAATTGCTCATATAACGCCTGGATTTCTGCTTCGGAAGGTGTCGGCGTTTCATCCAGAAACTGCTCGGCCTGGATCACGACGACCTGGCCTGAAACCTCGGCTCCCTGGTCCTGAAGGAAGTGCTCGACCAGCGGCTGGCTGAGCATGGACGTGCCGTACGCCACAGCTTCATACTGACTGTAGTTCTGCGGGTCTCTGAACGCGCCACGGAACATCAACGCGCGGTGCAGGCCGGGGAGGTGGGTCTGCCCAGCCATCAGTTCTTTGTACTGCTGAACGATCAGCCAGCGGCGTATCGTCTGGCGGATATAGCCCGGCGTGGCTTTCATCTGGCTGGCCATCAGTTCCACATCGGCCTCGGATTGGCCAAGCTGCTGTTGAAGCTGCGTGACCTCACTGAGGCTGGCGGACAGGCCCAGGCCTTGTGCATCCTTGAGGATCAGTGCCCAGCGAAGCGCATTGATATCGGCGTTGGAGTTATGCTCGTTGGGGTCACTATCCAGGATCAGCCCGAACCGTCGCAGCACGTTCAGGTCCGACTTGGCCCCCATCACGTCGCCGCGGGTGATCTCACCGCCTTCGATCGTTCCCATGGGTATCTTCATCCGATCCGCTTGGAACATCGACATGACCGGCTGGATCAGGAAGACGATCATCAGCAGGCTGCCGCCGACACCAAGGATCCACTTGTTATATTTTCTGAAGAACTTGAGCAACGTGAGAGTCTCCGGGGGGATTCCGGGGTATAGCCGGGGATGATTTTGCGAGCCGGTCAGTATAGCGGGGGTGGGGAAAAGCAGGAAACGCAGGATGCCAGCCCGTTTAGCGGCGGATCGCAGATCCGCGTGTCGGTCTCACGAGCCACACCCGGCGATTTGCGATCGCCCGCTAAACAGTAGAAATTCAGCGGAGCAACGGGCTAGGCCCGCCGCCGAAGCCCTCGGGGATCAGGACGATGCCGATGCTCTGGTTGTTCTCGATCTCATCGATACGGGTGGTCAGGCGGATACGCCACTTGGGCACCCGCCTCTCCAGCCACAGATCAACCGCCCGGGACTGATCGCGCTCGAAGTCGATCCGCTGGCGGAAGCCAAACTCGTACTTGAGGGTCAGGACGTAGGTGAACCCGTAAGACAGCAGCCGACTGTCGAGGATGTCGATCTCGTCGTAACGGACAAACGAGCTGAACCTGGGCGTGTGCTGCAACGTCCCGCCGAAGCGCCACTGCACGACCCGGTCGGTCTCCAGGCTGTGTGTCAGCTCGCCGGCCAGGCCCAGGGTGTCCGTCACCATCCACAAAAGCTCGGTGTAAAGATGGTCCCCACCGGTGCTGTATTCCGGGCGGTAGTCGAAGTACCGGGCGATGTTGGTGTCCACGTCTGAATCGTCGCTGCGCAGGACCAGGTCGGTCTTGAGGACGACCCAATCCACCGACCGCATCCGCCCCGGGCCGCCGCGCTTGGTCTGCAGGGTATTAGTCAAGCCAAGCCGAAGCCCCGCGCCGTCCTGGATCCCCTCGACGCCGGGGTCGTAGATCGGAAGATCGTCGGAATCGATATTCGCGCCCGAGACAAACACATCCACCCGGGGCACCACCACATGCCGGATGCCGTGGATATTCAATAGATCGCTGCTCTTGTCGTAGGTCTTGAACCGCGAGGTGCTGGCCCGCACACCCAGCGAACCCCATAGCCTGATTTTCTCATCTTCCCCGGCGAAAGCCGAGAAGTTTTCATCGTAGGCCGTGACCCGACCCACCGCGTAAGGCACGACCCGGACGTCGCCCAGGTCCATCGGTGCGCTGACCTCCTGCCTGGAGTCGGCCCGGAAGACCCACTCGTCCGGGACGCCGGTCGTGAACAGCGCGTCCTCAAACGACGTGGTGTTGGGTATCCCAAAAAGCGTCATGGACGAGGCGTTGGAAAAACCGCGGTCAAAGGGCGTATCTTCCCCGGCCCGGGCGCGGACAAACCCCGCCCGGTTCTCGCTGAACCAGGTGAACCGATCCCCGCCGAAGCTGGTCCCCGTGCGGTAGTACGCGACCTCCGGGGCCTTGTCCACCGTGTACCCGGGGGTCTGCAGGGTCGTTATCTGAGGCGTGAAATCAGTCAGATCGTAGCGCGTCAGGAAGGTCAGTGCCTGATCGCCGTCCTGCTTCTTCCAGTAGATCGACGTCTCATACTGCTTGGCTTCGTTGGCCTCACGGCGGAAAAATTCTTCCAGGAACGTCTCATCGGAAACGAAGGCGCTTTCGATCGAAAGCTCCGAGCCGTTGTCCAGATACTGGCGGTGCTGCCACTGGTAGAACCCGCGTGTGCCGCCATCATGGTCGACGTCGCGCCGCCCGCCGATCGTGTCGGCCCCGTTGTCGTCAAGCACGAGGTAGGCCTGTGCCCGGCCGAACATGTTGCTCAACCCGTACTCCAGGTCGGCCCCGGTCGCGGGTCCGTGCTTGCCGATCCAGTCCGCCTTGCCCTGCAATTCTACCCCGTCGGGTGCCTCCCGGCCCGCCAGCGCAAAGACATCCCACTGGGTCCGCAGTTCCGGGCCGTTATTGCTGTCGTTGCCGATCTTGACTGTCTTGATCGGGATGTCGGTCGGGCTGCCTTCGAGGTAAGGCCAGTAAAATAGCGGTGCCCCGCGGACCCGAAGCGTGGTGTGGCGAGCAGTGAACTTATTGGTGACGCCCGGGGTGCCGGGGGTGCCGGGGGTGCCGGGGGTGCCGGGGGTGCCGGGGGGGGAGCCGTTGGCGGAGGCGACCTGCTCCTGGTTGAGGGTGATCCGTGCGGCACCGATCGCGAAGTGCGGCTCAGCAAACTCGCTGGTGGTGAGTTGGACCTCTTCGGCCTCAAAACTCGTGGCCGAGGTCTGGCGGACGACCTGGGCACGCATATATAAAGGAAGCTGGCGCGTGGCGTCGAAGCTGTACATGACAGCCTCGAGGAGCGTGGCCTTGTTCTGGCGGACATCGTAATACACCCGAGGGGCGCGGACGGTGAAGCCGGTGTCGGCGACGATGACGTTGTCTTCGAGATAGACGCCCAGGACACGCCCAGCAGGCACCTTGGTCGAGGTGATCGAGGAACCGGGGGCAGACCCGGGGGCGTCGGATTTGCTCTCATCTAGAAATACCACGACCCGTTCCGCCTGAAGCGTGACCTCGCGTTGCTTGTCGTAGTCCCCGTAGAACAGCCGGACGTTCCCGATCAACATCACGGTCGATTCATCGTCACCCTGGTCAAACACAATCCGATCCGCGTTGAAGCTGACCCAACCCCTGGTCGGCAGAACGCCAGTGTCTGGGGTCGGTGTGTCTGGGGTCGGTGTGTCGGCGGCGGCGGTGGCGACTGTGTCGGCGGGGACAGGTGCTTCGCCGGGGGCGACTCCGGGGGTGACTCCGGGGGTGACTCCGGGGGTGCCGGGGGTTGGGACCTGTGCGGTTTGATCCGGCTTAGGTTCAACGGTGTCAGCCGGTGCGTTTGGGATCGGCTGAGGTGTGGGAGTCGTGCCGTGTACAACGGTCTGTTGCGCGGTGGTATCGGTCGGTTCTGGCGATGATGTATCCGGGTGTGGTTGTGGGGCGCGGCGCGGTGTCGGGTCTGACTCGCGTTGCTTAGCCAGGCGCGTCTCGAATAGTGCGGGGTCGAAAAGTGGATCGATCGGTGCCGGGATGGTGACACGGGCAAGCGCCGCCTGTCTGCGTTGGAAGCGTGCGTTGGCGTCGGCGATCAGATCTGACTTAGGCAACCCCGCATTGATGAAGAGGTCGTTGTGGACCTGAATCTCGCCGAGTGTCGAGGCGGTGACCAGCAGGCGTTTGGCCTCGGCACTGACCGGGCCCTTGCCGCGGAGGTGTCTTGCGTTATCCAGATAGATCGAGAGGTGCTTGACTGATTTGCCGGGGACCAACTCGGTGTCGATCCTGACGACAGCCGAATCGGCGCGGAAGCCGTAGACACCGATTGAAAAACCTGCATCACCTTCGAGCAACAGGTAGGACGCGCCATCGTCGGCCCATGCGGTGACTGTATTTGCGAAGAACACCGCGTCGCTGTGAACGACCGGATCAGCCAACGGGCTTGAGACGCTGGGTGAATACTCCCCCCCCGCCGCACCGGCCGGGACCGCCGACATCAACAGCACACCAAACACCACGAGCAGCACGACTTTGCCTGCCTCGAGCCATGTGCGCTTGTGACGGCACGGGGCCGATTGTGTGTTATTCCGGGGAAACCGGGGGTGTTGGGGGAGCCGGGGGAGCCGGGGGTGGTCGTTGCGTGTCATCATAAACGGGCGTCCCCAAGCGTTAGCGGAGATGAAAAGCCGGGCATCAGTCCATCGCCAGTGCCGCATGAGACTTGCCTGCGGGTCCGTCGCCTGAGACCCCGGAGGCCGTGGTGGCGGGCTTGACCTGCCGGGGGAGTTGGGGGGCCTGTTCGGCGGACTCATCGCCCAGGACGACGATCTGCCAGAGGTCGAAGTAGCTCATCTTAAAGTTGTATTGAACGGTCAGGTCCGTGCCCTTGAGGCAGTCTTCGAGCGCCAGGTCGCTGTGCCAGCCGATCTTCACGAAGATGGGGTTGAGGATTTTTTCCCACCAGGCGATAAACGCGTTGGTGCTCAGGAAGTGGTTGAGTACGACGATGCGCCCGCCGGGCTTGACGATGCGCTGTGCCCAGAGCATGAGTTTTTGTGGGTCGCTGACGACGGTGACGACGTGGGTGATCATCACATGGTCGAAGCTGTGTTCTGCGAAGGGTGGAGTCATCGCGTCGCCCTGCACAAGTACGCAGTGGTGCATGCCATCGCGATTGATTTTCTTTTGCGCCTTGGCGAGCATGCCAGCGGAGAGGTCCATGCCGACGACGGTGATGTCTTTGCGGTAGTGCTTGAGGGTCATCCCGGTGCCGACGCCGATGTCCAGGACCTTGTCGCCGGCGGATGGACGCAGTTGTTCCAGCGCGCGGGTCTGGCGATTGCGGACCAAGGCCCCAAACGTGTAGTCGTAGAACTTGGCCCACAAGTCGTAGAGAGGACTGGTCGCCTCTTCGGTCATTCTCATGGCTGGCCTTCCTGGTCTGATGTCAAAAGCGTTTTTACCAACTCGATGATCTGCGGCGCGGTCCCGCCTTCCAGGAACTCGCCGACCAGACCTCTTTGGGGATCGTAAACTAAAATAGCCGGGACAGCGAGATTGCTCCACCGCTCGCCCAACCCATCGACCAGGGCCTGCTGGGCGGCGGAGTCGGACTTGAAGATATAGGCGTCTGTGAGGGCGTGGTGATCGCTTAGAAACGCGATCGCAGCGGCCTCCCGGCTGGGGTCGTCCAGCGTCACCGTCACCGCCCGAACCCGGTCGCCCTGGGCTAGAAGTCCTTCGTGTAGTTCGGGGAACATATCCACGCAAGGCACGCACCAGGTCGCCCAGAAGTCGATGACCAGCACCCGGTCGCTGGCGGCTGTCTCGACGATGATCGCTTTAATGTCCTCAAGCATCACGATTTGGAGGTGGTACACCGCACCCTCGGCACCGGATGCCGCGTCGGGCTGCTCGCGATCGCCCATAAACTCAAAGACCAGGCCCAGCGAGCATACAATCAACAGTAGAAATAGCCCCGTCGCTTTGATAACAGATCGCTTGCTCATGGAGCGGCCTCCTGGATCAACTTACTTATTATAACGACGACGATCCGATACACTAAGGCCAACATGACCCAAGAACTGATTATCAACGGCAAACCCCAGCGTGTCGAGGCGGGCAACGTCCGCGAGCTGGTCGTGGCGCTGGGCCTGGGCGAACAGGCGGTGGCGGTCGAGGTCAACCGGGAGGTTGTGCCCAAACGGCTGCACGAAGAAACCCTGCTGAAAGACGGCGATGCGGTCGAACTGGTCACGCTGGTGGGGGGAGGGTAGGAGAAGCCGTTAGCGGTTAGCCTTTAGCTATGAAGGGGTCGCGGTGTTTGTTTGATAGTTGGTCGTGTTATGATAAACGGGATGGCTACGGGGGGAGCCTCCCGGACGTAGTCCGGGGGCTAATAAAAAATACGTTTTCTGCCACCCCCCGGTATCCTAATCCCCGACGCACCGAGTTTTATTCTTACTTCAGCATTCAGAAATCCGCCATGCCCACCCTCCCCCCCCCTACCGCTGAAACACTTGACACTCCCTTTAATGTTGCTGGGCGGACGCTCACATCTCGGCTGATCGTTGGCACGGGGAAGTATGCTGATTACCCGACGATGCAGAAGGCGCTGGACGCCAGCGGTGCGCAGGTCGTCACGGTGGCGGTTCGACGCGAGCGGCTGGTGAATGAAAAAGGCGAGTCGCTGCTGGATTTTATTGATACGTCCCGTTACACGATCCTCCCAAACACCGCTGGGTGCTTCACGGCCCAGGATGCGGTGCGTGTGGCTCGGCTTGGGCGTGAATTGCTGGATCAACTGGATAATCCCGGGAAAGAGTGGGTGAAGCTGGAAGTTCTGGCGGATAAGAAGACGCTGCTGCCGGACCCGGTGGGGACGCTGGAGGCGTGTGCGGAGTTGGTGAAGGACGGGTTCAAGGTGCTGTGCTACACGTCGGACGATCCGGTGATGGCGGTGAAGATCAAGGAGGCGGGCGCGTCGAGCGTGATGCCTGCGGGGTCGCCGATCGGGTCGGGGCAAGGGGTTCTAAATCCCAATGCGATCCGGATTATTTTGGAATTGCTCAAGGACGGCGACCCGGACTACCCGGTGATACTCGATGCGGGAGTGGGGGCGGCCAGCGACATCACCATCGCGATGGAACTGGGGGCTGATGCAGTATTACTGAATACCGGGATCGCTCATGCGAAGGATGCGGTGCGGATGGCCCACGCGATGCGGCATGCCTTGGAGGCTGGGCGGTTGTCTTATCTTGCGGGGCGCATACCTAAGAAGCTCTACGCGACAGCGAGCAGCCCGTGGAGCGGGGTGATTAGCTATATTCCCGGGGAATAACGGGGGTTTTCACCGCAGAGAACGCGGAGGGCAGAGAAAACGGGGGAGGGGGAGTATCCGCAGATTGCGCAGATGACACAGATTTGGAAGGGGACGCGACAAGTCGCGGCGCTTCGTGTGAGCCATTTTTGATTTTCTCCGTGTCTTCGTGTCCCCGCGCCCTTCGTGATTTTCTTTCTGTTCTTCACATCATCCATCATCAATCCTAGATCAGAAATCTAAGGCCTCACGGTGTTCCGGCGGTAACGGCAGCCATCGGATCGTCGGGACCGGGTCGGGCCGGTGTGCTGTGATCCGTCATCTGGCCGGGGCGATCCGCTACCAAGTCCCCCCCCCGCCCCCGGAAGCTTTCGAACTTTCATTCGTAAGTGTTCCGAGTGACGGATTCCCGGTTGTGTAGCAGATGAAATCTGACACACATCCGTGGGTGGGGGCAGCCCGCGAGTCCCGGTCCTTTTAATCTTTGGATACTCAGGGCAGCTGTCGATCGTCGTCGTGAGGTTGTCGGCAGACGCCCCCCCCGGTCACCCGGCCCCCGGAGTAGTTCCAAGGATAAGTTGCGTCTCCACTCTTGGTGGAAACGTCGGGTTTGTGCGCATGGATGTGGTTTGGGCGTGAGTCAGGCAAGAATAAGTCGTGCTGACAGGGTTGGTAATGAATTGTGTGTCGTGGTGGATTTTTGATTGGAAACTTGGCGCGCGTGTGCGCACGGCGTTGGCTTGTGGGATATGCAGAGAAGACGGGGGGGAGGTGTCCGCAGATTGCGCAGATGACGGAGATTAAGAAGATGGACGGTCAAGAGGCGGAGGATGCCGAGGAGGATGAGCAAGAGAAGGCGGTGTCACGGAGGGCACGGAGACACGGAGACACGGAGGAAGAATCGGGGGAAGAGTTTCAGGCTGGGGATGAGGTGGATAGGTGGCTTTGCTTGTAGCGTTTGATGCGTCGGGCGGAGAGGTGGAGGATTGTTTTGTATAGGAGGACGGCGATGAGGAATGAAGTGAGGAGGCCTACGATGCCCCACGGTTCTTTGGGGACGCTTGTGTAGCCGGATTCTTTGGGGACCAGTTGTTCGGCCAATGTGGACAGGTCTACCCAGATAAAGAAACAGAACATGGCAACCAAACTCGGTGAAGCTGGTGAGGGTGGTTTATGACTGAAGGATGAACGGGCGATCAGCCAACGTGAAACGTAGGTGTAGAAAAGAACCGCCAGAACCAGCAAGATTGAGCCGGTGATTGCGAAATAAACAGGCTCGGACAACGTCTGCTCATGGGGCGGGAGGTATTGAAGGGAGTTGGCTAGCACACCCCAGACGACGACCGCGCCGATGGCGGCGAGGCGGTGGATCAGGGATGCGGTGAGGCGGGTCCATGCCTTGATGGCGGTGTGGATGGCAAACAGGCCAAGGGCGAGAAAGGGTGTGATGAAAAACAGGGTGAAGAGTCCGTCGAAGGTGGCAGGCGGGTTTTCGGAAGCGAAGAAAGAAAATACCTGGCGGTAGATCTCCAGCGATAAGGCCGCGACGATGGCGATGCCGATCACGCCTACAAGGAGCGACAGGATTCGGATGAGGCGGTCGGTGGTTTTGACAGTCATATCCCAGGTTCCTGCGGGGCTTGGGGACGGTGGTTAGATGAGCCATCGGCCAGTCGCGCCGATCCATTATACCTTCTGCGTCTGGCGGAACTGTCATATAGGGATAGGCTGGACTGTCAGGATGACAGCGGGCGGGTGTTGAGCGAGGAGAGGGGGGAAACGTTGAAGCGATGTAAAACGCTTTGAGAAGTGAACTTACGTCATAAGCGTTGGTGTTGAGGCGTAATTTTTGATGGGTATGGGGGTTGCGACATGTTTAGGGAGCGGGGAGACCCGCACCTTCGCTGCGCTTAGGTACGGCGTTGGGGGGGCGTGTGTTTTGAGATGTTGGAATGAATGAGACTGTTAAACGAATCAACCCGAACCTTATTTCGTGGAGATGAACTGATATGGCTGTGAAAGACCTTGCATTTGAGGCGGATGCTCGCAAGAGCTTGTTGTTGGGCGTTGAGAAGCTGGCGGCGGCGGTGAAGAGCACGCTTGGGCCGAGGGGTCGTAATGCGATCCTGGATAAGTCCTGGGGTGGGCCGACGGTGACCAAGGATGGTGTGACGGTCGCTGAGGAGATCGAGCTTGCGGACAAGAGCGAGAACATGGGCGCTCAGCTCGTGAAGGAAGCGGCGAGCAAGACGTCTGACAAGGCTGGGGACGGGACGACGACGTCGACCGTGCTGGCGGAGGCACTCTTTAAGGAGGGGCTGCGTCAGATTACCGCGGGTGCTGAGGCGAATGCTTTGGTACGCGGGATGCGTAAGGCAGTAGACGTGGTGGTCGATGAGATCGCCAAGCTGAGTAAACCTGTTAAGGGCAAGAAGGATATCGCGAGCGTTGCGGCGATCAGTGCGAATAATGATGGGACGATCGGGAAGATCATGGCGGATGCGTTTGATCGTGTGGGCAAGGACGGGGTGATCACGGTCGAGGAAGGCAAGAGCCTGGAGACGTACTTCGATGTCGTTGAGGGGATGCAGTTTGATCGCGGATACCTTTCGCCGAACTTTATTACCGATGCGGATGAGATGCAGACGGTGATGGATAAGGCTCTTGTTCTTGTTTACGAAGACAAGATCGATTCGATCCAGAAGCTTGTGCCATTATTGGAAAAAGTGCAGCAGGCGAAGAAGCCGTTGTTGATTATTGCTGAGGATGTCGAGGGGGAAGCCCTGGCGACGCTGGTGATGAACAAGCTGCGAGGCGTGTTGAACATCTGTGCGGTGAAGGCTCCCGGATACGGCGATCGTCGCAAGGCGATGCTGGGGGATATCGCGGTGCTGACGGGTGCGACGGCGATCATGAAGGATCTTGGGATTGACCTTGATAAGGTCGAGCTGGATCAGTTGGGTCTTGCCAAGAAGATCACGATTGATGCGGATAACACGACGATTATTGAGGGAGCAGGTGCGAGCAAGGATATCCAGGGTCGTATCGCACAGATCCGCCGAGAGATCGAGACGACGACCAGCGATTACGATCGTGAGAAGCTGCAGGAACGGCTGGCGAAGCTGGCTGGTGGCGTGGCTCAGATCAATGTCGGCGCGGCGAGCGAAGTTGAACTCAAAGAGAAGAAGGCCCGCGTTGAAGATGCGTTGCACGCGACGCGTGCGGCGTTGGAAGAGGGCATCGTGCCCGGCGGCGGGGTGAGTTTCATCCGTGCAATCGCCAAACTCAAGAATATCAAGACAAACAATCAGGACGAGGCGGCTGGCGTGGCGGTGGTGGCGAAGGCGTTGGAAGTGCCGACGCAGACGATCGCTGATAACGCTGGCGAACGCGGCACGGTTGTCGTGCGAAAGGTTGAGGCGGGCAAGGGCGCGTTTGGCTTTGATGCGTTGAAGCTTGAATATGTGGACCTGGTTGAGCGTGGCGTGATTACGCCGGCGAAGGTGGACCGGACTGCGTTGCAGAACGCGGCGAGTGTGGCGGCGTTGCTGCTGACCACGGACTGCATCATTACCGATGCACCCAAGGATGAAGAGCCAGCGGGTATGCCGGGCGGCGGCGATCCGATGGGTGGCATGGGCGGTATGGGAGGCATGGGCGGGATGCCTGGGATGGGTGGCATGGGCGGGATGATGTAAACCCGGCGTGACCGACTGCCCGTTGATTTAAGTTCTATTAACTAAAAACGAACACAAACCTAAACATAAACGTGGAGATTAAAACGATGGCAACTGCAACCAAGAGCAAGCCCAAGACCAAGACGACTGTTCGACCGATGGAAGATCGCGTGTTGGTGAAGCCGACGGAGGCTGAGACGAAGACCAAGAGCGGGATCTTTTTGCCGGAGAGTGCGACGGAGAAGCCGATGACCGGGAAGATCATCGCGGTTGGGCCTGGGGCATTGAATGATGATGGCAAGCGAATCTCGTTGTCGGTGAAGAAGGGCGACACCGTGATCTACGGGAAGTACGCTGGGACCGAGGTTGATATTGATGGCGTTGAGCACATGATCGTGAAAGAGAGCGAGTTGCTGGGCGTGATAGAGAAGTAAAAACGCTTTACCCCGGATTTTCCCCGGAAGTTACCAGGATTCATCCTGTGAGTTTCCCGAACGTTTCCCGTATTACTGAACACACATACTGACATCGCCAAACTGACCGGCGTGTCTAAGCAAACAACGGAGCCAAGATAATGGCAAGTAAGCAGATGATTTTCGGAGCTGAGGCGGCGGTCGAGCTTAAGAAGGGCTTGGAGAAGCTGTCGGCGGCGGTGAAGGTAACACTTGGGCCGACGGGTCGGAACGTGGTGTTGCAGAAGTCTTTTGGTGGGCCGACGGTGACGAAGGATGGTGTGTCGGTCGCCAAGGAGATCGAGATCAGTGAGCCGTTCCAGAATATGGGCGCGAAGATGGTGGTCGAGGTCGCCAAGAAGACATCGGATACGTCCGGCGACGGGACGACGACGGCGACAATCCTGACGGAAGCTATTTTTAACGCGGGGCTGCGTCATGTGACCGCGGGTGCGAACCCGATGGCGGTACAGCGTGGGATTCTTGCTGCGGCGGATGCGGCGATTGCGGCAATTAAGGCGTCGGCGATCCCTTGCAAGGGCAAGGCGGACTACCAGAAGGTGGCGACGGTGTCGGCGAACCATGATGTCGAGATCGGCGAGCTGATTGCTGAGGCGATTGCGAAGGTCGGGGCCGATGGTGTGGTTGAGGTTGAGGAGGGCCAGGCTGCGGAGACGAGTCTGGATTATGTCGAGGGTATGCAGTTCGACAAGGGGTATTTGTCGCCTTACTTCATGACGGACCCTGCGAGCCAGGAGTGTGTGCTGGAGGACTGTTTGATCCTGGTGCATGAGAAGAAGATCGCCAGCCTGCCTGACCTGCTGCCGTTGTTGAACAAGGTGGCGATGGCGCAGAAGCCGTTGCTGATTATTGCGGAAGATGTTGAGAACGAAGCACTGGCTGCGTTGGTGGTGAACCGTTTGCGTGGCGTATTGAAGATCGCGGCGGTGAAGGCCCCCGGATTTGGGGATCGACGTAAGGCGTTATTAGGCGATATCGCGACGCTGACCGGTGCGACGTTTATCAGCGAAGACCTGGGCGTGCAGCTTGAAACACTCGAGTTGGATGCGCTGGGCAAGGCCAAGAAGATCGTTGTCGACAAGGACAACACGACTGTTATCCAGGGTGCTGGCAAGAAGAAAGATATCGAGGCACGGGTCGAGCAGATCAAGGTGCAGATCGAGAAGACGACCAGCGACTATGACCGCGAGAAGCTCAAGGAACGGCTGGCGAAGCTGACCGGCGGGGTGGCGATCATCCAAGTCGGTGCGGCGACTGAAACCGCTATGAAAGAACGCAAGGATCGTGTGGATGATGCGCTGCATGCGACGAAGGCGGCGGCGCTGGAGGGCTACGTCCCCGGCGGCGGGGTTGCGCTGATCCGTGCGATTGGTGCGGTCGAGAAGGCGCGTGACAAGGCCCGTGGCGATGAGAAGCTGGGGCTTGATGCGGTGGCTGCTGCGTGTGAAGCTCCGTTGCAACAGATCGTTGAGAACTCAGGCGAAGATGGTTTCATCGTGGCTGAGGAGGTCAAGGCCTCGAAGGGCAACCGTGGTTATGATGCGGCAAAATCGCAGTATGTTGACATGGTGAAGGCTGGGATTATTGACCCGGCGTTGGTGCCTTGCACGGCGCTGCTGCACAGTGCGTCGGTCGCGGGGCTGATGCTGACGACGAACGTGCTGATCTCTGATCTTAAGGAAGATGAGCAGGCGGTGGCGGGGGCGGTGTCGTAAAGAAGGAGCAGGATTGAAACACAGAGGCACAGAGACACAGAGGGATCCTTTGACAGAGCGGGTCATTGGGTTGGCGATTGAGGTTCATCGCCAATTGGGGCCGGGCCTACTGGAATCGGTGTATGAAGCATGCCTCTGCTACGAATTGAGCCAAGTTGGGATACATCACGACCGTCAAAGCCATCTGCCCGTCAGCTATAAAGGGCAAAACCTTGATGAAGGGTTTCGGGTAGACATCCTGGTTGAAGACCGATTGGTCTTGGAGTTAAAAACTGTCGAGCGGCTGTTACCTGTACATGAAGCTCAGTTGCTTACCTACCTAAGACTTAGTGAGTGCCGTGTAGGCTTACTAATGAATTTCAATACGGCGGTATTGAAAGATGGGATCAAACGCCTTGTATTCTGATTGCTAACCGTATCGCCCTGTCCGTTTCTTCTCTGTGTCTCTGTGGTTAATTAATACTCATGCCAACTCAGCTTGACTACTACGAGGCACTGGGGATCGAACGCGGTGCGAGCGAGGCGGATGTTAAGCGTGCGTATCGCAAGCTGGCGATGAAGCACCATCCTGATCGGAACCCGGGTGATGCGGCGGCTGAGGCGAAGTTCAAGGAGTCGGCGGAGGCGTATGAGGTCTTGAGCGATGCGGAGAAGCGGCAGCGTTATGACCAGTACGGTCACGCGGGACTGAAGGGGACCAGCGGGCACGATTTCAGTCATATGGATGCTGGGGACATCTTCTCGATGTTCGAGGACATCTTCAGCGGCGGACCGTTTGGTGGGCAGCGGAGGCGACGGGGCGGGCAGGGGCCGCAGCGCGGTTACGATTTGCAGACCCAGGCCGAGATCACGCTCGAAGATGTGGCGAACGGGGTTGATCGAGAGATCGAATTTACGCGTCAGGACCTTTGCGAGAGTTGTAAGGGGAGCGGCGCTGCGCCGGGTGCTAAGCCGGTGGCTTGTGTGAGTTGCGGGGGCGCGGGGCAGGTGGCACAGAGCGGTCTGGGTGGGATGTTCCGGATGGTTACAACATGTCCGGCCTGCGCGGGCGCGGGGAAGGTGATTAAAGATAAATGCAAGACCTGCGCGGGTGATGGAAGGCGGCCTAAGAAGCGTGTGTTGAGTGTGAAGATCCCTGCGGGTATTCACGACGGGCAGGCGATCCGTGTCGGCGGGGAAGGCGAGCCTGGCGCGATGGGTGGGCCTCACGGGGATTTGCATGTGGTTGTGCGGGTTGAGGAACACGATCTATTCACACGCGAGGACGATCATCTGATATTGAAGATGCCGATCAGTTTTACGCAGGCGGCGTTGGGTGCGACGCTTAACGTGCCTGTGATTAATGGGCAGCATGAAATTACGATCAAGCCTGGCTCGCAGCACGGGGATCTGATCCGTGCATCGGGCAAGGGGTTGGCGAATCTGCGTGGTGGACGGTCTGGTGATTTGGTGATCGTGTTGTTGATTGAGGTGCCGACGAAACTGACGGGGAAGCAGGAGGAGTTGCTTCGTGAGTTTGCGGACACGGAGGATCGGGATGTGATGCCACACAGCCAGGGGTTCTGGGACAAGATTAAATCGTATATCAGTTGAGACAATAAGAAGAAGAAGAAACACAGAGGCACAGAGACACAGAGAAGACGGGGAGAGTTGGAACAGGCATGAACGCGGATAAGAATGTTTGGTTTGTGAGTTCGCGGAGCGGTGAGCATCTGCGTTTATCTGCGTTTGTCTCTGTTTCAAGAGTTTTGCCTGTGCTTCTGCGATTCAACCCGTTACACCCGAGCCGACGAGGGCTGACATGAATGAGCATGATGAGAAGATCGACGATGTGAATGAGCCAAGCGAGTCCGAGTTGGATGAGGCTGCTGATGCGTTGGCGTTTCCCGGGATGGATGAGTCTGATGAAGATGGGGGGCTGGCTGCCGAAGATGTCGATCCGTTGACGGCGATGCGGGGTGAGCGTGATGCGTTGGAGGACAAGCTCAAGCGGATGATGGCGGATTACCAGAACCTTGCCCGGCGGGCGAAGCAGAACGAGGTTGCGGCGCGGCAGTATCAGTTGATCGAGGTTGCCAAGCAACTGGTCCCGGTGCTGGACCACTTCGACAGCGCGTTGGGTGTGGATGCTGAGACGTCTTCGGTTGAAGATTTGCTTAAGGGCGTGAACATCGTGCGTGATGAGTTGATGCGGTCGCTGGCGTCGTTTGGTGTGCAGCGGCTGGACGTGGCGGTGGGTGAGGTGTTTGATCCGAATCGTCACGAGGCGTTGATGCGTCAGGCGGATACGGACATTGAGCCGAACCATGTGACGGCACAGTTGCAGCCGGGGTATTTGTTGAATGATGTGACAATTCGGGCGGCGAAGGTGAGTATTGCGGAGTGAGGGGGAGTTGTTGGCGGTTCGCTGCTCGCGTGTGGCTGTTGGCTGGCAGTGGTTAGTGATTTGTTTTGTGTTTTTTGTCCGTGTGGTAGATTGAGCGAAACCCCGGGCTTCCGCCCGGGGCTATGTGTAAATTGTGATACGGGGGGGGCTTAATCTTTAGACCCTGAACCCTAGACCCTGAACCCTAGACCCACCAGCCTATGCCTACTTACGAATACATCTGCGATGCGTGTGGCCACAAGCTCGAAGAGTTCCAGTCGATGACCGCCAAGGCGTTGAAGAAGTGCCCGGCTTGCGGGAAGAACAAACTGGTCCGGCAGATCGGGATCGGTGCGGGGATCATTTTCAAGGGTTCGGGGTTCTACGAGACGGACTACCGATCTGAGGGGTATAAGAAGGACGCCAAGGCGGAGAAGGACGCGGCGAAGCCGAAGAAGGATAGTAAGAGTGACGCCAAGGGCGGCGGCAGTGATGCAAAATCCTCGTCGTCTGATAGTGATTCCAAGAAGGCTTCCTCTGCCGGAAAATCCGACCCGAAAAAAGCCTCCAAGAAGCCGAAGAAGGATTGATCCGGCTGAGTTCTGCGGGGTCGTTATGGATGAGAACAGAGCAACCCGGTCCGCCTGGGCAGACATCCCGACCTATCCATGCGACCTCTGAATAACCCCGGCGGAGGCCGGTTTACCCGCCATGACAAACCCGAATCACGCGCAACGACAGGTTATCCAGAGGCTCCCCATGTGAACCGACCTAAGGCGAATGGCCTGATTATTCGAAAATGTTAAACCGGGCAACCTGGGTAAAGAACCTGTCGGTTAATCTGTTAGCCCATATATATACACTGATTACGAAAAAACGCCTCCTGTCTTCTCCATGATAATTTCGGGAATCTATTAAAACGTTTCACCTGAACCCTGTTTTGTCTTGTAATCGGCTGGTCCGGTGATACCTTTGGGGGACAGGAGGGCTTTTATAGAGCCTTGGTAGACCCTATTTACTGGAGAGGAAGGAAGACCTATGAGATTGCGAAATGTGATTGCGAGTTTTGCGGTGGCTATGACGGCCTCGGCGGCGATGGCTCAGGCGCCGTACTACGTCCGTGGCGACTTCAACGGCTGGGCGGGGACGGCTGACCTGATGGTCGATCAGGGCGGCGGGCTGTTCACCTACACGGTGACCGGGCTGACCCCTGGCACGTCCTACGAGATGAAGGCCACGACTGATGACTGGTCCTTCACCGGTCCCGGCAGCAACGCCAGGATCCCTGCGGATGCCAACGGCGAGATCAACCTGAACTTCTTCGAGAACACGACTTGGGCTGACGGCTGGTTGCCTGATTCCAAGCAGCGTCTGGGCTGGGATGATCCCGGCACGTTTGACTGGGAAGTCGCTGGTGCGATGAACGGCTGGCCTGCGGCTGGCACTTTGCTGATGACTGATATGGGTAATGGGTATCATGTGGGCGACTTCGCGTTGCTCGCGGGTAACTACGACTTCAAGTTCCATCAGCAGGGTTCCTGGGATCACTCGATGGGTGACGACTCGGGCAACGCTGCGGCCAACAACAACATCACGGTCGCCAACGACGGCGATATCTGGCGGTTCGAGATCGACCTGCCCAACGGCCGATGGAACGCCAGCCTCGTCCCCGAACCTGCCAGCCTGGCGCTGATGGGCCTGGGTGGTCTGGCGATGCTTCGTCGTCGATAATCTGTATCGACGTTGGTTAGGAAAACCTTTCATACCACGACTGCCCGCATGAACCATGCGGGCAGTCGTTTTTATTTGGAGGGGGTGTTGCGTCTGGCGGATGACTGCTTCACATGTTTGGGGGGCTTGGCCTGTTGGGCCAACGCGCGGATCTATGATCCGCCGCTAAACGGCAAGCCTACACAGAGCGCGTCATGACACCGTTGAATATTATTTTGTGAGTTCATCCACCGCATTCAAGGAACATCGACCTCACAGACGCACGGGAGGCAATCTGAAAGTGCCTTACTCCCCCCCACTTCCCAATAGCGCTTCGATCTCTGCTTTTATCTGTGCGCCCATGCCGGGGGCGAAGCCTTCGTGGACGTGTTGGACCTTGCCGTTGGCGATGATGACGGTTTGGGGGATGCCTGTGATATGGAAGGGCTTGGCGGCGGTGAAGTTTTCATCCATGAGGACGGGGATGGTGAGTCCATTTTCCTGCCAGAATTGCTTGATTTCCTCGGCGGTTTCGCCTTGGTTGACGGCGTAGATGGCGACGGGTTTGTTGTTGTCGATGACCCAGTCGTGGACCTCTTGGAGTTCGGGGAGTGCGGCGATACAGGGGGGGCACCAGGTGGCCCAGAAGTCCAGGACGATGACCTTGGCGTTGGGATCGTCGGTGGCGATGTCGTGGTCGTTGCCGTCGATGTCGGGGAGTTTCAGTTCGGGTGTGGGTTGGCCGAGCAGTGGGTGGGGCGCGTTGGAGCCGCTGGCCATCATGTGTTGCATGGAGGGGGAGGCGATTGAGCCGGCGGTGTCGAAGGCGAAGCGGTCTGCGTCGAGGGGCTGATCGATGGAATTAATGTGTGTCTCAAACTCGTAGGCCATCTGCGTGCCAGCGGGTGCACCCATCGCGGAGACGTCCATTTGGATGACGGCCTTGTCGATGAGGAAGGTGGTTGGGTTGATGGTCAGGGTCATCATGCCGTCCATAAGTGCGCTCTGGATGCGTGGGCGTTTTTGGGGATCGTCGGCGTCTGGAGGAAGCCGGACGGGTGCGCCTGCGGCGTCCTTGCTGACGAATGCGAGCGGGTCATCCGAGAGGAGGAAGGCGAAGTCGATGGGTGCCATGGGATAAACCAGGGTCGGGACCTGCTGGGCGATCCAGGCGCAGTTAAGTGGGGTGGCGTCGAGAGGGGTGGCGAGGTGCTTGCCGGGCATTTGTGGTGTTTTGTAGAAGAGTGTTTGGCCGTCGGCGACGAGGAGTTGGTCGGGGGTGTCGATGGTCAGGCGGTTGTTGGGGCGATCCAGGGCGATGAAGTAGTCACAGCTTCGAGTCATGGTCCAGCGGCCTTGGGTCTGGCGCATCTGGAATCGCAGGGTGGCGTCGTATTGCTGGATGTCCTGGTAGGCCTGGGTGACTTTATCGATCAACTGATCGCCGGGCGGGTCGGCGGAGGCGGGCTGGGGAGGCGATGCAAATGCCCCAAGGCAAAGGGCTAACATCCAGACGGTTGAGCGGTGGTGCATCATCGGTTTACTCCTGCTGATAAAGGCCAATTTGCCTAGATTACGCCACTTGGGATAAACACACAATGGGAGATTTGCCCCCGGATTCTCCCGGGTTTGCAGCTAAGGGCTTGGGGCACTACTATCCTTGGTCCTCACTAACCCCCGTTTCGACAAGGATTCACAAAACAATGTCCAGTCACCTGATTCAGCCGCACGGCGGCAAGCTTGTTAACCGAATAGTAGATGCCGACCAGGCCAGCAAGCTCAAGGCGGCTGCGGCTGATCTGCCGAAGATCACGCTCAGCGCCAAGCAGGCGTGCGACCTGGAGATGATCGCGATTGGTGCGTTCAGCCCACTGACCGGGTTTGTTAAGAAGGCGGACTTCGAAGGCATCTGTAAGGACATGCACCTTGCTAACGGCACGGCCTGGCCTATCCCGATCACGCTGTCGGTCGATGATGCGGTCAAGGGCACGCTCAAAGAAGGCGGGCAGGCGGCTCTCTATCACAACGACGGCACGCTGCTGGCGGTGATCGATTGTGAAGAGATTTACGCACACGATAAGAAGATGGAAGTTCCCAATGTGTTTGGGACTGAGGATGAGGCGCATCCGGGCGTGAAGGCCGTACTCGATGAGGGCGATTGGTGCGTGGGTGGCGATCTTCATGTGATTACTGTGACGCCTGAGAAAGAACCCGGCGAGCAGTTCACCGAGCATCGTCTGGCCCCGGCGCAGACACGCGAGGCGTTTGAGAAGAAGGGTTGGAAGACGGTCAGCGCGTTCCAGACGCGTAACCCGATCCACCGTGCTCACGAGTATCTTTGCAAGTGTGCTCAGGAAATCACCGACGGCCTGCTGATCCACCCGCTGGTGGGCGAGACCAAGCCCGGCGACATCCCTGCTGACGTGCGGATGGAATGCTACCAAACGATCATCAAAAACTACTTCGTTGAAGACACCACGATGCTGACCGTCATGCCTGGTGCCATGCGTTATGCAGGGCCACGCGAAGCGGTGCAGCACGCACTGACCCGGCAGAACTACGGGATCAGCCACTTTATTGTTGGCCGAGACCATGCCGGGGTGGGTGACTACTACGGCACATACGATGCACAGAACATCTTCGACAAGTTCGCGGATGGCGAGATCGAGATCAACCTGCTGAAGTTCGAGCACGCCGCCTGGTCTAACAAGGCTCAGGGCATGGTGTCCGGCAAGACGTTCCCGAAGATCAAGGGCGACCAGGTCTTCCTCTCCGGCACGAAGGTTCGCGAGATGCTGGGTAACGGCGAACGGCCACCGGCGGAGTTTAGTCGGCCGGAGGTTGCGGATGTGCTGATTAAGTGGGCTACGAGTGAGGCGACGGTCGGGGCCTGATCGGTAAGTCGATAATCTAAATAACTATGAACCGCCGATCTGTGAAGGTCGGCGGTTTTTGTTATGCCCCACTCACCAACGCACGCCTCTTATTTGCCGGCAACGCTAGCGAGATTTTTGGCATAACGCTTTTCGGACAACTTCCACACCCAAACACCCCAAAAATACCCAACGGTAGGAAGTATAATGAATCCGAATCCCACTTGAAGAAAATCGATATCAGTTGTCCATCCAATGAGGCCCGTGATGAAGGGGGTGATCACTGCGACACTCACGCCCCATATAAAGGCGCCGTAAAACCAGATGAAATGCTTCCGGCCTCGGCTTCGAGTGTTACGCCAACGTTCGATTTGCTTAGTGGTCACGTCCGCATCTTTCACAGAGAATAAACGACCAGCCAAAACCTCTACCCGTGTAGTGTAAGCCCACATAACGATGCGGATCAAGCATAAACTGGATGCGAACCATCGAATAGCTATAAAAAACGTGGCGTTCCCTTTTAGCAGCGGATCGCAGATCCGCGTGTTGTGGTGATGTGTGGTCGGAAGGCCGACACGGCGATCTTCGATCGCCCGCTAAACGGGGAGGGGGGGGGAGATTTGTGATCTGTGATTTATGATTGCTGATGTGGGGAGAGGTCGTATTTTGTATGCGGGTGGGCAAGTTTCTATGATGCGGGCGTTGACCAATACCCCCTACTCGGAGACCTGCCATGCCTGCCCCTGATGATCGACGATACCTGGAGAGCCACGAGTGGCATAAGCCCGAGGGGGACCTGGTGGTGATCGGGATCAGCCGGTTTGCGGTGGAGGAGTTGACGGACATTACTTATCTGGAAGTCACGGCCCAGGGGGCGATTGGTAAGGGCGATCCGTTGGGGGAGATCGAGTCGGTGAAGGCGACCAGTGAGCTGTACTGCGGGATATCGGGGGAGGTGGTTGAGGTGAATCAGGCGGTGGTGGATGATCCGTCGCTGATTAACCGGGACTGCTATGGGGAGGCGTGGATTATTAAGATTCGGCCAAGCGTCGCGGGGGAGTTGGAGGGGCTGATGTCGGCTGAGGATTATGTGAAGCAGGCGGGGCGTTAGGCATTTATGATGTGTGATTGCTGATTTATGATTTCAAGAGGGGATGGGTATCGGGGGTCGGGAAGAAGATTGAAACTCGGATTGATCGGATTGATCGGATAAGGCGGGGGTTGTAGGGGGACGCAGCCTTACGGCAGCGGCTCGTTGGGTTGGGTGGTTGGGTTTGGGTGGCGGGTTTGGCTCTGGGGTGCTGAGGTGGTTAGACTATTTACATGATTACGGACGTGCATACGCGGGTATGGGATAATGCGGATCAGTTGGGTCGTGCGGAGGAGACGCTTCGGCGTCGGCCGAGCAAGCCTTGGCAGCGGCCGGACGCCTGCCCGGATGCGCATCATGAGGCGATGGTGCCGGTGCGCAGCGCGCTGATCCTGGGTTTTGATAGCGACTATCTTGGGGCTTGCATTTCGCACGAGCAGGTGGCGAGCTATGTGTGCAAAGACCCGGCGAAGTATCTGGGGGTGGCGGGGATCGACCCGACACGTGGGGATGCGGTGAAGAGCCTGGAGCGTGCGCGTGAGCTTGGGCTGGTCGCGGTGACGGTAAGCCCGGCGGCGCAGGCGTGCCATCCTTGTGATACGCGGGCGATGGAGTTGTATGAGGCTTGCCAGGCGATGCATGTGCCGGTGATGTTTGAGTCGGCGACGTTGCTTGCGCGGGACGCGAAGCTGGAGTTTGCGCAGCCGTACTTGTTGGACGAGGTGGCGCGGACGTTTCCTGAACTGAAGATTGTGATTTCATCGCTGGGTGATCCGTGGGTGCATCAGTGCCTGGCGTTGATCGACAAGCACCCGACGGTGTATGCGGATTTGTCTGATTTATCGACGCGGCCTTGGCAGTTGTATAATGCCTTGATCCTGGCGCATCAGCAGAACGCGACGGGGCGGATATTATTTGGGAGCAACTACCCGTTCTGCGATCCGGAGAAGGCGATCGTTTCGATTTATTCGATTAATACGTTTACTCAGGGGACGCCTTTGCCGAGCATTCCGCGGGAGCAGTTGCGTTCGATCATAGAGCGGGACACGCTGGCGTGTTTGGGGCTGCGTGAACCGCGGGGGGAGGACACGTCGGGCGATACGTCCGAGCACGAGACGATGAAGATTCCCTCGGCCCACTCGTTCAAGGACGCGGACTCGGCATGACGCCAAATTTAATTGCACATCGGGCATGGAAGCTGTGGACCCTGGCTGTATTTTCGGTCGTGGTGTTTGGGTGCGCGGCGGGGAGCGATCCGAACGACGGGAACCTGACCATTCAACGCCGGGCTGATCCTGATGATATTTCGGCTGGGGGATTTGATCGTGGGATATATAGTTTTGATGGTCCGAGCGTGTTGACGGTGTTGCTGACGGAGGGGCCAGCGGATCATCCGAATCGTGCGTTGATCGTACGGATGTTCTGGAAGCCTAAGGCCGCATCGACCCCGCTGGATGAGACGGCGACCAACGCGACGGTGCAGTACATCGTGTTTAGTGATGGTGATGATGCGGGCGTGTCCAACACACCGCAGAGGCAAGTAGGTATCTATTCAGGTGGCGGGTTTTTATTCCCCGAGACCGAGCCGGGGGGCGCGGTGCTGACGGCGAATCTGTGGCAGGCGACGCTGAGCCTGGCGGATAAGAGCGAGGGTTTTGAGGATGTGCTTGGGCCATCGATATTGCGGGGGCGATTTAATGCGCAGCGGGATGATGAGGGGATGATCGATGCGGTACGTCGTGTGAATATTGCGGTGAGCGAGGCGTTGGGGGTGCCGAGGTTTGTGCGGGGGGATTAGGGGCGGGGCCGGGGAAAGATATAGGGGGGACCGGGGGCGGGGATGGGCGTCAGAATCAATTTCATTTCATCAACCAGGAGACGGACCTTGATCGCTACACGCTTTCGCCCGTTGCCGACCAACTTTTTCACACTGCTGGCCTGCCTGATCATCTCGATGATGTCGTTGCCAGACATGGCAAATGCGCAGGATGGGCTGGTGGGCGGCTCCGATGCGGGTGCGCAGGTACAAGAGGCAGCAGGCGAAACATTGCCTGAGACGTCAGCGGAGATCGAGGCTGCGGCAGAGGATTCGGTTAAAGAAAAGTCGATCGAACAGAAACTGGACGATGCGTTCAAGAAGGTGAATGAGGCGCTGGAGCCGATCCTGTTTTTTGACATCGCTTGGGGTTCCATTCAGCAGACGCTGGTCGATACTGATGGGGTAGCGGTGTTGGATGATGCGGGGCAGCCCGTCACAGAGGTTGTGGTGGTGCCGTTGCTTATTATATTGCTGCTTGCAGGGGGCATATTTTTTACGTTCCGGTTTGGGTTCATCAACGTCCGGCTGTTTTTCCACAGTATCGCGGTGCTCCGAGGGAAGTACGACAACCCGGATGACCACGGTGAGATCACGCACTTTCAGGCGTTGACGTCTGCGTTGTCGGCGACGGTGGGGTTGGGGAATATCGCGGGGGTTGCGATCGCGATCAACCAGGGCGGTGCCGGTGCGGTGTTCTGGATGTGGGTGGTGGCGGTGTTTGGGATGTGCTCGAAGTTTTCGTCTTGCACGCTGGCGCAGGTGTATCGACGGATTGAGCCGGGGGGCAAGAAGACGGAGCATATTCTGGGTGGGCCGATGCTTTACCTGGATAAGGGGATGCGCGACATGCTGGGGAACGTGATCGGTTGGCCGGTGGGGAAAGTGCTGGCGATCTCGTTCGCGGTGTTTGCGATACTAGGCTCACTTGGCGGCGGCAATCTGTTTCAAGTCAACCAGACCGCCGAGATCGTTTCCTACGTCGCGCTGGATGGGAACACGGACTACGCGTTGCTGATGGGTATCACGATGGCGTTTCTAGTCGCGCTGGTGATTGTCGGGGGGATCAAGCGGATCGGCGAGGTGACGTGTCGGATCGTGCCTGCGATGTGTGTGTTTTACTGCGTGGCGTGCGGTCTGATTATTGCATCCAACTACCAGGCGATACCACAGTTGATCGGATCGATATTCACCGAGGCGTTTACGATCAAGGCCGCGGGCTGGGGTGGGTTGATGGCGATCTTTGTCACGGGCTTGAAGCGTGGCGCGTTCTCGAACGAGGCGGGCCTGGGTTCGGCGGCGATCGCACACTCGGCGGCGAAGACGGACGAGCCTGTGCGTGAAGGTGTGGTCGCGATGATCGGGCCGTTCATTGATACGATCGTGGTCTGTACGATGACGGCGTTAACGATCCTGATTACACGGGGGCAATTCGATGAATCCGCGTTGGGCCAGACCGAGGGCTGGACACGTGGTGCTGCCATGACGGCGGAGGCATTCGGCACACTGCACGGCTACCTGCCGTTTATGTTATGTATCGCGGTGTTTGTGTTTGCGTATTCGACGATGATCTCGTGGAGCTATTACGGGGAGCGTGCGACCGAGTATTTGTTTGGGAAGGCGGGGATATGGCCGTTTCGGCTGGTGTTCCTGCTGTTTATCTGTATCGCGCCGCTGATCAGCCTGAAGAACGTGATCGGGTTCACGGACTTGTTGATATTGTCGATGGCGTACCCGAATATAGTTGGGATGATGATCCTGTCGCCGAAGGTTGCGAAGCTGACGAAGGATTATGTGCGTCGGTTGAAGTCGGGGGAGATGAAGCCTTATAAGGCGAAGAAGGAAGAGATCGATGGGGAGCCTTCGATTTAGCGTTCACCGGGAGTTAGCCGGCGCGACAAGTCGCGGCGCTTCGTAAGAGTAAGACACGGTTGATCACGACCCATGACCATGCCGTTAGATGATTTTTGATATGCAAGAACCGCAACGAAGCCGTGTCGAGTCTGAAACCGATACCCCCCCACTGCCGTTGTTGGCGGTGCGTGGCGCGATTGGGGGAGTGTTGATGGGGTTGGCGAATTTGGTGCCGGGGATCAGCGGGGGGACGATGCTGCTGGCGGCGGGGGTTTATCCGAGGTTTATCAATGCGATCGGTGAAGTGACGACGTTGAAGTTCCGCAAGGCTTCGTTGTTGTTGCTTGGGTCGGTGGTGTTGTCGGCGTTGGTGGCGATCGTGCTGCTGGCTGGGCCGGTGAAGGATTTGGTGGTGGATCATCGTTGGGTGATGTACAGCTTGTTTATTGGATTGACGCTTGGGGGTGTGCCGGTGGTTTGGCGGTTGATCGCCGCGCCTGGGAATATGGAGACTTCGTTAAAGACTCGTGGCGATGGCCAGGCTGATCCCCCGGCAGAGCCGGGGGCTGAGGGGGAGACAGTTGCCGTTGAATCTGATGGGACGCGGGTTGGTGTCGATTGCGGGGGCGCTGGGACTCCGGGGGCGGGGGCGGGGGTGGATGTGTGGGTGTCTGCGGTGTGTGGGTTTATTGCGATGAGCGCGTTGGCGTATTTTCAGATGCGTGGGGGTGGTGGTGCTGAGCGTGCGGGGTTTATGATGATGTTGTTTGCGGGGGTTGCGGGGGCGAGTGCGATGATATTGCCTGGGGTCAGTGGTGGGTATTTGTTGTTGGTGTTGGGTGTGTATGTGCCGATCTTAAACGGGATATCATTGGCGAAGGATGCGGCGAAGGCGGGGGATGTTGGCGCGTTGATGGAGCCGTTGCTGGGGGTGGTTTTGCCGGTGGGGATTGGTGTGGTGATCGGTGTGGTGGTGGTGAGTAATGTGTTACGGCTGTTGTTGAGGCGGTACGAGAAGCCCACGCTTGGTGTGTTGTTGGGGCTGTTGCTGGGAGCGGTGGTTGGGCTTTGGCCTTTCCAGCAGGGAGTTGAGCCGGAGGTCGGGACGATACTCAAGGGGCAGATGGTCGCGGTCGATGATGCAGGGGGGTTGGTGTTTGAGAGTTCAGGTAAGCCGGTGGAGGCGGACGATTACGAGGCCAGGGTTTTTTATCCGGCTACGGTGCAGGTGATGGCGTCGGCGGGGTTGGTGGTTGTTGGTTTTTTGATTACGTTGGGGGTGGATCGTGTGGGTGGGGGCAAGGGTGCTGGGTGAGCGGTGGGGAGACGGCGGGCGGAGGTGGTTGATTGTAAAGATAAGCTTGTAGGCTGATTGATACCCAAAGCGTAAAGAAATCGTGCGTTAACCTGTGACATCGTGCCCACGTTCTGCTGAACATGGGCTTCGCAGAAGCACGAGAATAAAACTGGATTGGTATAATTGTGAAGATGCCCCGCCTGGATGGTGATTGTAAAGATGCGCGGGCAGGATGGTTGATTGTTCAGAACCCCGCCGGGATGGCGGGGCTATATAGGTGCGGTGTTTTGCTACACATGGAGTGAATGATGAATGTATTGGTGACAGGTGGAGCTGGGTATATTGGTTCGCACGCGGTACGGCATCTGCTGGGGGGCGGGCATGGTGTGGTGGTGTTGGACAATCTTATCCGTGGGCATCGTGCGGCGGTGCCTGAGGGTGTGGCGTTGGTTGAGGCGGATTTGCGTCAGACCGATGTGGTTAAGCGGGCGTTGGCGGATCATAAGATTGAATGTGTGATGCACTTCGCGGCGTTGTCGTATGTCGGGGAATCGGTGGATGAGCCGTTGATGTATTACGACAACAACACGGCGGGGACGATCAGCCTGCTGCGTGCGATGGATGCGCAGGGGGTGAAGCGGCTGGTATTTAGTTCGACGTGCGCGACTTATGGTGAGCCGGAGTCGATGCCGATCGTTGAGACGATGCCACAGAGGCCGATCAATCCTTACGGGTGGTCGAAGCTGTTTATTGAGCGTGTGCTTGCGGATTACGCGGCGGCGAACGAGGATTTTGCGTATGCGGCGTTGCGTTACTTCAACGTGGCGGGGAGTGCGAGCGACGGGTCGATCGGCGAGGATCATACTCCGGAGACGCATATTATTCCGGTGTTGTTGAATGTGGCGTTGGGGAAGGTGGCGAAGGTGACGGTGTTTGGGGATGACTATGACACGCCTGACGGGACGTGTGTGCGGGACTATATTCATGTGGAGGATCTGGTGGATGCGCACGCGGTGGTGATGGATGCGTTGAGGCCTGGGGATCAGAGGCATTACAACCTTGGGATCGGGCAGGGGCGGAGCGTGAAGGAGTTGATCGATGCGGCGCGTGAGGTGACGGGGCATGCGATCCCTGCGGACCAGGGGCCGAGGCGGGCGGGCGATCCGCCGATGCTTTATGCGAATGCGGATAAGATTAAGAATGAGCTAGGGTGGTCAGCGAAGATAACGGATATCAAGCAGACTATTGAGACGGCATGGGGGTGGTTTAGGGAACATCCGGATGGGTATGGGGATGGGGTCTAGGGTCTGGGGTCTGGGGTCTGGGGTCTGGGGTCTGGGGATGCGCATGGGGGATGGGGGATGGGGGATGGGGGATACCCGCCTCTTCGCTGCGCTTAGGGGCGGCGTTGGGGGTTGAGGGGAGTTTTAATTTTTATTTTTTAGTAGGCGCGTTCGCCGCGGGGGCCGGCGGTGAAGTTGAAGGCGTGGCGTAGGCGGATGAGGATGAGGCCCAGGGGGATGGCTATGAGGGCGGAGTAGAGCAGTTCCAGGAAGCGGTGGACGAGTTGGTCGGAGGCGCTCCAGTTGGGGATGGGGTCATTTAGGAAAATCGGCAGGCCTCGGGCGCTGTAGAGGAAGACGGTGACGAGTTGGATGAAGATGCCGACGACAAAGACCATGATGACCAGGGAGAAGACGGACTCACGGAAGACGAGTGTGCGTAGTTGTAGGATGGCGAAAGCGCCGGCGAGGTAGCCCAGTGTTTCTGGACCGAGGATCGGGCCGGTGTGTGCGGGGTCGCCGGGGAGAAGGATCAGGAGGTTGGCGAGGAGGCCGAGGGCGAGCATGCCCCAAGCGACTGTTTTGGCGGGGGCGAGCAACCCGATGTAGACGGCGAGGATTAGGAGGAAGTCTGGTGAGACGCCTTGTGCGTCGGGGATGCCCATCAACGACGTCAACCCGACCTGCATAAGCAGGAAGATGTAAGACGTGATGGCGAAGACGAGCCAGTTCATAGAATTGCTCTGGTTGCTAATCCACGGGAACGAGTACGGCGACGCGGGTGAGGGATGGTAGGGATAGTGTGGGTCGGATGACGACCTTGCTATTTAGCAGGGGTCTGTCGGATTTGCCGACTTCGGTGACGATGCCGACGAGGAAGCCGCGTGAACGTGACTGCCAGCTATCGTCTGCGAGGTGTACGAGGTCGCCGACGGCGACGGGGGCATCGACTGAGAATTCTTCGGTAGTGAAGGATCGGCCGTCGTCTGCGACTTCGATGAATGCGGGGAGGGAGGCGGCGATGCCGTCGGTGGTTGGTTTGGCGATGCGGACTTGCAGCTTGGTGCCAGCGGTGGTGACGAGTTGGATGTCGGCGGTTTTATCCGAGGTACTGATAACTTTGCCGACGAGTCCCGCGCCCCAGACGACGGCGAGGCCATCGCGGATGCCGGCATCTTCGCCGGCGCCGATGGTGAGGATGGGATTTTTCAGGTCGCCGTTGAATCCCAGGACGTTAGCGCCGATCAGCCGGATGCCGCCGAGGTCTAAGAGCGCATCGATTTGAGCGAGGCTCTGGCTGACGTCGCGGAGTTCGAGTATTTCTTGCTCGAGCGTGTTGATGTAGACCCTTGCTTGGGCTAGTTGATCGGCGAGGTCGCCGCCGCCGGCGAAGTTGGGGAGATTGGTACGAGCCGGGCGCAGTGTTGCGGACATGCGGTGGAGCATGGCGGAGGGTTTGCTGATGAACCTGACGAACGATCGTGGGATGCTGGAGATGGTGGTGGCGGCGCGAGTGGGTAGTTGGCTGGAGATCAGCAGGAGGACCGCGGCGGCGATCAGGATTTTTTTGGGTGTGATGGGCGGCCTGTTCATGCCCGCGTCGCCTTGGCTGGTGGATTGCTTGTGGTCACGGGATACTCAGGGTTGCTGTGGTCAGACGCGACAAGTCGCGGCGTTTCATGGGGAGTTTCCGCAGCATGTTGATCGTGTGAAGCGAGTACTCGCCGGCCCGGGTGTCATGCGTCGTCCATGTCGCTTTCCATGGTGGCTTTCCATTCCTCGAGGTGTTCGAGGTAGATGGCGGTGCCGCGAGCGACGCAGGTGAGGGGGTCTTCGGTGACTCGGCAGTCCAGGCCGGTGGCGTTGCTGATGACGGTGTCGATGCCGCGAAGTAAAGCACCGCCGCCTGCGAGGACGACGCCGTTGTCGACGAGGTCCGCGGCGAGTTCAGGCTCGGTGCGTTCGAGCGTGCGTATGACGGTTTCGATGATGGCGGAAAGCGGTTCTTGTAGAGCTTCGCGTATTTCTTCGCTGGTGATGACGGTTTTGCGTGGTAGGCCTGAGATCATGTCTCGGCCTCGTACTTCCATGGAGCGGTCTTCGCCGTCGGGCGCGGCGGAACCGATTTCGATCTTGATGCGTTCGGCGGTCTGTTCGCCGATCATGAGGTTGTATGCTTTTTGCATGTGGACGATGATGGCTTCGTCCATGTCGTCGCCTGCGACGCGTACGGATTCGCAGTGTGCGATGTCTGCGAGTGACATGATGGCGACCTCGGTGGTGCCGCCGCCGATGTCGACGATCATGCTGGCGGTGGCTTCGACGATGGGGAGGTTGGCACCGATGCCAGCGGCCATGGGTTCTTCAACGAGGAAGACGCGGCGAGCGCCTGCGCGTTCGGCGGAGTCGAGTACGGCACGTTTTTCGACGGCGGTGATGCCTGAGGGAACGGCGATGACGACGCGGGGTTTGACGAAAGGGCGTTTGCCGTTGACCTTGCGGATGAAGTAGCCGAGCATGGCTTCGGTGATCTGGAAGTCGGAGATAACGCCGTCTTTGAGGGGACGGATGGCGGTGATGGAGCCGGGGGTTTTGCCGAGCATTTCCTTGGCGACCCAGCCGACGGCGTTGCCGTTTTGGAGTACCTGGTTGGTGCCTTTCTTCACGGCGACGACGCTGGGTTCGTTTAGAACGATACCTTCGCCGCGCACACACACAAGAGTGTTGCACGTGCCCAGATCGATCCCCATGTCGACGGAAAACCAGCTTAGTATGCTGTCAAGATTCAAGCGACAAAGCCCCTGTTGCCCGGTGAGTCGGATGTTGATCCGGGTCGGGCACGATTGTATCTAATCGCCGTGAACGTGCGCGGCGGACGCGCAACGGGGGTAACGATGCCCCGTGATATAGGGAGTTTATCGGTGATTAGAGGCGGCGGGATTGAGTTTTATCGGAATCCGAGCGTGTAAAACGTACGGGATGGGGGATTGAGCATTTTCCCGGTGTTTGTGGGGGTTTTCTTGTTGCCTGGCGCGACAAGTCGCGACGTTTTGTATGGCGTAGCGGGGTTGATGAATGGCGTGGTGGCTGGCTTAGGGGAGGAACCAAGTGGCTTTGCCGAAGACCTGGAATCCGCGGTACCAGACGTAGCCTACGCCGGCGAGGAGGGATATCAAGGCGATGAAGACTAAGCCGGTGTAGATGCTTTCGCTGGAACCTGAGCCGGTATCTGCCATGACTGAATACTCCGAGGCGTGTGCTGTGTGAGAGCGGTGTGTGTAACGGTTTCGTTAGCCGGTCGAGGTTCGCGGATCAATACGGGCCGGTGTAGATCTGATCGCCTGCGACGACCTGGCCGCGGGAGAGAGTCATGCGGCCTGCAGCGATGGCGGATTCGACACGATCGACGACAAAGGTGCCGACGTATTGGTCGTCACGGTGGACGAGGAACTTCATGTTTGCTTCAACGCCGTCCTTAGAGCCGACATCGACCTGAATGAGTTGACCGCTGGCGGAGTTGTCGACGATGGTGACGGTGCCAGCGATGGAGACACTAGACTCGATTGGAGTCTGAGCTTCGGTGCCGGTGCTGAGGTCTGTGCGGAATTTCTTGGGTACGCGGGCGAGTGAGCCACGCAGTGCGATGTTGTCCTGCTCGAGGCTGACCATCTGTTCGCCGATGCGTCGGACCTGACGGTTGAGGCTGTCGCGTTGGCTTTCCAGTTCGTTGTTGCGGTCGCCGAGCTGGACGAGCTTGGTCTGAGAATCGACCAGCGACGTGCGAGTTTCCTTGAGGTCGCCGGTGGTGAGGGTCAGGAGGTTGGCGTCCTGAACCGCTGCGGCGGAGAGTCGTGACAACTCGGCTTTAAGCTGGTTGAGTTCGCGTTGGCCTAAGAGAACTTCGCCGCTTTTCTGATCGGCCTGCTCGCGGAGCTGGTTCATCTCGCTGGTGAGCGCGGTGATGCGCTGGCTGTGGAGTGCAGACTTTTCGGAGTCGCCTGCGAGAACCGCTGATTTTTCCTGCTCGGCGAGGCTGGCGCTTAACCTGGCGGCGGTGGCTTCGGATTTAAGGTTGGTGATCTGGCTGGCGTAGTCCTCGGTCTGTGCGACGTAGGGCACGACCAGAGCGACCAGCAGGACGGACATGACGGTGACAAATACCACGAGGAGTTTGGTCAACGGACTCAATGGAACATCCTCTCAAAGCGAGATAAGGAACAACTTGATTTACACGGGTGCGAGGCGGCAAGTGGCCCCACGCTGAAGTCCATTATCTACTTGCAGGGCTGGGTTTGTCAACCGTCGCGAGTTGGGTCGAGGGCGTGGGGCTGTGAGGGCAGATTTTATCAGGGTTGTGCCCGTAGCACGGCGGCGGCGGCGGAGAGTCGGACCTGAGGGTCAGGGTCCTGCATGAGCTTGGCCATGGTGGCGATCAGGTCGGTATTCTCGAATAGACGCCAGATATAAGGCGGGTCGGAGGGCAGAAGCTGTGTATAGATCCGGGTTCGTGCGGAATCCAAGGCTCCGGCGGTGATGACGGCCTGGGCACGGAGGACGGGGTTTTTGGAATGGCAGGCTTGAGTGACGAAGCCGGTCTGCTCAAGGATTTGCTTGATGGCGGCACGTCCGCCGATGTGTGAGACGGCTTCGGCGGCGGCGAGCCGAAGTTCGATAGGCTGGGGCTGGTCGCGGCGTTCGATCATGGCCATGAGTGCGGTTTCGGCTGAGGCGTCGCGGAGTCGGCCGAGCATGGTGACGGCCAGGACGCGGACCTCATCAAACTCGGAGAACGCGGCGGCACGCAGCGGGCTGATGGCTTCCTGATCGCCCAAGAGGAACTGAGCTTCGGCGACCTGGACCCGGACGATGGTGCGGTGGAGATTATCGACGCGCTGGGTGGGCATGGGGACTTTTGCCTGGGCTTCGATCATGGGTAGTGCGCTGGGTTCGCCCATCAAACCCAGGAGCATGACGACGTTGCTGCGGACGGAGGGGTTGGGGGAGGCGAGCATCTGTGCCATCTCGCTGATGTCTACTTCCTGGTCACAGCGTCGGGCGGCGTACATGGCGGCGGCGCGGACGGAAGGGTCGGGGTCATTGATGCAGCGAGCGGCGGCGGGGCCGAGTTCGCGCAGGCGCATCTTGCCGATGGTGACTAAAGAGGTGAATCGCACGACGGGGTGTACGTCATCCAGACCGATCTGCGCCAGAGGGAGCGCTCGGCTGGGAACGCATTGCATGGCTTCGATGGCGTTGGCACGGAGGAAGGGGTCTTTATCGCTGGAGGTGATCTGCAGGATTTGGATCGCGCTTTCGCGTAGTTCGGTCAGGGTTTTGGTGGCGTCTGCATCTTTTTTATTACCGCCTGCGTTGACTGGGGCGGGCGAAGCCATAGTCCAGAAAACAGTCACTATCAAAAGGGTCAAGAGGCTGAGTGTCAGGGGTCTGGATACCGGGGGTTGGCTAGTCGGTCGGGTCACGTCGTCGCTCCTTGGTTCGGTCGAGTGTGAAGCAGGTCTTGTGCGTGGGTGAGCCGGCGTGGTAGGCAAGGCTAATCCCGGATCTTACGGGGGACTATCTTACCCCATACGAGCAAGAGTGCGGTGAGGGTCGCGAGGCAGGCTACGGGTAAATCGCCGAGTGTGCCGTAGAGGGTCAATCGGGAATCCAGTCTTGGTTGAGCGGTGGCGAAGCCGTCGACCCATTGGTGCTGCCCCCCCACTTCCACGAGTGTGCCGACACGCCCGAGTGAGTCGATGAAACCGCTGATGCCGCCGTTGACGCTGCGGGCCATGGGTATGCGGTTTTCGATACAGCGGAGGGTGGCGATCTGGAAGTGCTGGGGCTGTTGGACGTAGTTTGGATACCAGGCGCTGTTGGTGAGGTTGACGAGCAGATCGGCACGTTTCTGGCCGTCGGGTTGGTAGACCAATCTGCGGACGACCCGGCCGACGGCGTCTTCGTAGCAGATGGGGGTGACGACGCGAACGATGTTGATGCTGGGAGGTGTTGGGGAACCCCGAGTCTTCGCTGCGCTCAGACTCGGGGTTGAGTTGTCTTGGGGTTGTTGTGGGTCGGGTTGAGGTTGAAAGGGAATATCGAAGACGGTGAGTGCGGTGCCTTGGGCTAGTGAGTAATCGCGGTCGTAGGGGGTGAACCATTTGAGGAAGAGGTTTTTGATTGGTGGGATGGCGCCGACCCAGGGGATGAACTCGCCGAAGGGTACGCGGTGGATCTTGTCGTAGCGGTCAAGAGATTGTTCACCGTCGGCGTAGTAAAGGAAGGCGGAGTTGTAGCGTGGGCTGGGGATGTAGCCGGGGGAGCCGTCGGGGAATGGTTCTTCTACAAAGCCTTCGTAGGCATGTGAGCCGACCATGAGGTGGGTGCCGATGGATTGAACGGTTTTGCGGATCAGTTCGTGGTAGATCTCGCTGCCGCCGCCCATCTCGCGGTAGAAGGCGAGTGCTTTGGGGTTGATGGCTTTGGGGACCATGGTTTCGGGCCAGACGATCAGGTCGGGTGTAGGCGAAGTGCTGGCGGCGAGGCGTGTCAGCTCGATCATGCGTCGCCAGTTTTCGGCGTCCTGCGTGGGCGTGCTGTGGTTCTTGTTGTCTTGGGGGACGTTGGTCTGGATGACGGCGATTTGTGGGCCGGGTTGTGTTGCTTGTTCCCACTGGCCGATGCGGTATCCGCCGTAGAACCAGGACGTTGACATGACCAGGAGCCAGAGGATCAGCGAGCCTCGGATGGTGCGGTGCATGCGGTATTTATTCTGTCCGATGGGCGTGAATAGCGGGTGGATCATCAGATCGACGAGCAGGCCGGAGGTCATGACGACGATGAGGCTGACGCCGAGTTCACCAAAGAGGTCCGCGGTCTGGATGATCCGCCCCGCCGCCTGGCCGGGTATGTAAGAGGCTTGGGTGTGGCCGAACATGAACCAACTGAAACCGCCGGCAAACAATCGGCCTCGGACGTATTCGCTGGCGACCCATACGACAGGCAGGAGGAGGATCATCGCGGTGCGGAAGCGTTTGTGCAGCGCGTGGGTGATGACCAGTGCCAGTGACCAGTAGCTGGCCATGAGCGCAGCAAGCACGACGTAGCCGCCGCCGGTGACGGGGATGAGCCAGGAGATCAAGAAGAGCCAGACCGCCCAGAAGATGACAAAGGAGGTCCAAGCCAACTGTTTAGCCGAGGCTGCGCGTGCGGCCAGTAAGCCTGCGGGCCAGAGCGCGATGTATGCCAACCATGCGAAGCCGAAGGGCGGGAAGGACAGCACGATCAAGACGGCTGAGATACTCAGGAGGATCAGGTACACCGGGACGGAACGGATGCCGGTCCGGGGTAAGGCGATGTGTGATGGGCGGTGGGGAGAGGGCATGGGGGGGATGGGGTTTGGGGTCTAGGGTCTGGGGTCGGTCTGGGGAGTCGAAATTGTTTATGAAACGCCGTAAGTTGTTGGGTCAGGTGACGAACTACATCCTCGTCCATTATAAAAACAACACCCACACATGCGATGTGTGGGTGTTGAGGGTTATTTTGGTTAAGCACCCATGAGGGTCAGATCGCCCGGGGATGGGCCTCGTCGTAGGCGGTGCGTAGCCGCATGGACGAGAGGTGGGTGTAGATCTGAGTGGTGGACAGGGACTGATGGCCCAGTAGTTCCTGGACGCTGCGGAGGTCTGCGCCGTTGTCCAGGAGGTGGGTTGCGAAGCTGTGACGGAGTGTGTGCGGGCTGATGGTTGAGTCCAGGTCGCAGATTTTCAGGTACTTATCGAGCTTGCGGCGTACGGAGCGGGTCGAGAGTCGGCCACCATTTTTGTTGACGAAAAGCGGGATGGCGGGGTCGGTCATCGACTGCTGACGTAGCGCGGTGAAGCGTTGGTCAGGCTCGAGGAGTGTGATGTAGTGGCGGATGGCGGCGATGGCGTGTGAGCCGAGGGGGACGATGCGTTCTTTCCTGCCCTTGCCTCGGATGTTGACCGTCTGGCCGACCTGGTCGAGGTCGTTGCGGTTGAGTTCGACCAACTCGCTGACGCGGACGCCTGTGGAGTAGAGTGTTTCGAGGATAGCGCGGTCACGGGAGCCGAGGGTGTCTCGGTTGTCCGGGGCGCTAAGGAGTTTTTCAACCTGCTCGACGGTGATGGCCTTGGGCAGTCGTTTGGTCTGCTTGGGCGTGCGGATCAGGAGCATGGGGTTGGTGTGGCAGGTGCCGCACTTGAGCATCCATTTATAGAAGCTGCGAAGGGTGGCTATTTTTCGAGCGGTGGTGGCGGGTGAGTAGCCAAAGCCGTCGAGGTGCGTGAGGAAGCCGCGGATGACCATGGCGTCGGCGGACTTGAGGCGTGCGTCGAGCTTGGTCAGGCCGTCGCCGATGTCCTGGGACTGAGGCTGGTCGGCGGCATCTTGCGTCTGCTGCTGGCCCGGGGCGTCGCCGTTGAGGAATTCACTGTACTGGCGGAGGTCCGCGCCGTAGCAGCGTGCGGTGTAGGGGCTGAAGTGCCTCTCGTAGCGCAGGTAGTTGACGAACTGTTCGAGCGTTTTATTTTTAGCAACCATGGCTGTTTCCTCTTCTGTCATCGGCGTAAGTGGCTGATCGGCCACACGAAATTGTTGGACACTGGATCGGGCGAAGCCCGTGTGGGTATTGGCGGGTTACGTCCCCGGGTTTTCTTTGACCTGTTGGAGTTGATCGACCATTTTGGTGCCCAGTTGGTGGCTGAGCATGGCGGCATCGAACCATTCGATGTCGGAGTCGGTGTCGCGTGCCATCTCGATAAGCTGATCCAGGAGTTGAGGCTCCTGGCCTGGGGCACAGCGGAAGACGTAGCGTTGGCCTTGTTTGACGAGGACCAGCTCGCGTGTGCCGTCGGGGTCCGTCTGCTCGTGCAGGGTCGGGCCGGGGGTTGGGTTCTGGATGGGTTCGGTCATAGGCACGTCCTGGATCCCGCGAAGGATCGGCGGCGTGCCGACCCGTTAGGTAGCGGGTTCTGCGGCGAGCAAGGGCGGTGCGAGTCGGTTCTGTTCGACGCGCAAAAGTTGCTTGCTCACCAAGTAAGTCACAAACTCGGTGTACAGGTCCATGTCGATCTGATAGAGGCGCCAGCTTCTGTCGGGGTCGTATCCGTCTTGTCTGCTTCGCGAGTTGGCGTACTTAACTAACTGCTGATGCACCGCCGGGTCGGATGCGTCGTAGAAACCGGATACGACGCTGACGGGTCGGCGGGAACGGGTCGGCTGATCGTCGGGCGGGGTGATGTCATCGGTCCCTGCTCGAACCAAGTCGCGGAGGTCGGTGGCGTGAGCACTTTCCCGTTGAGGATTGAAATACAACTCAATGGTAATCCCCAGCTTGGGTGGGTCGTAGGGGTCGTACGCGGTGAGCGTCCCGACGACCAGGGCATCGACACCCAAAACGTCTCGCAAATCAGCCACGTCCTTGGCGTCGGAAACAGCCGACATTTCCAGGGACTGCATCGCTGCGAGCACGCGGTTGACGGGGATTGTGTCCAGCCCCATGACGGTTTCGAGCCGTTGTGCGAGCTGGTCTGCTGCTTTGAGTCCGTCGGCGTGTAGGCTGCCGGACTCGTTGCGTAGAGGTACGACGGCCCAGACCTGACGATCCCCGTAGGGGGCCGAGAGGCGTTGGGGCTTTTGGGCACCTCGGTAGGTACAGCCGGCGGTTACAACCACCATTAGCACTACCATCCACATGGCCTGTTCACTTTTCATGGCATCCTGCCAAAAGTTTTCCGGTCAGCCTCCGCTGCCGGCATGGGTCTTGTCGCTGCGGTCCGTGGCGCTGGACAGTCCAGGCTCAGGCCGGTGCCGACGTGTGTCGGTCTTTATTCGGTCGGCACCATGGCCTCGGTTCCTTCACTCTGAGCGGGGGGCATGGGTTGGGCACCCTGCGCCAGGACGGGTTCAACCGGCCGGGCGGCGAGCCGTTGGGCACGGTCGGGGGTGATCGACCAGATGTTTTCCATGCCCAGGCCTGAGCGGTCTGAGGTAAAGAAGATCGTGCCGTTGCTGGCCCAGTTGGGCTGGATATTGGCGAATCGGCCCATGGTCAGGCGGACGCGGTTGCTTCCATTGGTGTTGACCAGCCAGAGGTCTGCCTGCAGTGGGCCGTCCGAGCCGTCGGCGTCGGGGTCGATGACGGTGCAGAAAACAATCTGCTTGCCGTCGGGAGACCAGTCGGGGGTGATGGCGGCGGCGTTGGAGCTGGCGGTGATTTCGGTGGGGTACATCGGCTCGCCGTTGACCAGGTCGATGGTCCAGATGCTGAACCAGCGTGTGCCGCGTTGGCGTGAACGCTGGAAAAGGATCTTGTCCTGTGTGGGGGACCATGAGGGGAACAGGCCGTGGCCGATGTATCGTTTGGTGGCGGGGTTGTTCAGATCGACGATGACCATTTCCCATTGGCCTGACTGTGTGCCGAAGGTGCTGTAGATGAGTTTTTGGCCGTCACGGGAGAAGCTTGGGTAGAAGTCGTCGGTGGCGGCGCGTGTAATCTGAACGGATCGGCCGCCCGCGGTATCCATGACGTAGATGTCCCAGTTGCCCGCTCGGTCGGAGGCGTAGGCTACGCGGGACCCATCGGGGCTGAAGACGGGCATGACCTCGTTGGCGGGGTCGTCGGTGAGTTGGCGCAGAGCCGAGCCGGTGATGGCCTTGATGTAGAGGTCTGATTTTTCGCGGTGGCGTGTGGAGGCGTAGACCAGCATCGTGCCTGAAGGGTCGATGTCGGGATCGAAGTCGGCACCCTCACTGGTGAAGGTGATCTGCCGGAGGTTATTGATGCCGTCCAGGGGGCTGGTTCGTTGGTTGTTGGTGGTTCGGATCTGGCCGTAGAGTCCCATGGTCCCGATGGAGCGTTTGGCGACGTTCTGAGTGTATTGGGGGCGTGTGGCGTTATTGGGAAAGCCGGGACGGGGGACGGGGCCTGTCTCGATGGTCTGTCCGCCGGCCTGGAAATCGACGGGTCCGGAACGTTTGGTGGCGAGTTTTGTGGCCTTGACGCTATCGGCACGCTTCTGCTTGGCTTGCTCGTAGGCGAGGACGGCCTCGCGGTCCTGACTCTTCAGGCCGTAGCCCCCGTTGTAATACTGGCTGCAACCCGGGCTTGTGAATAAAAACAAGGTCAAGGTGGTTAGCGTTAGTATGCCTCGAAGCGTCATGACCCACCTTTGTTACAGACTCCAAACCGTGTCCCGCCGTATGCCGTTATCGGGTCGGCGGGGGCTGCTGGCTTAAGCGCAGTGCGACTGTAGGTTTATCGGACGGGTGGGCCGATCGGCTTGAAGTGGTGTTTGAGGTGGTTTGATGGCTGATGGCGTGGTCAATCAACAGGCTTACAGGTAGGATGGGACGGATCAACTGGGGCTTGGGTGTGCGGCAAGGCAAGAACCCGGCACCTGAACCAGGTCCGGTAACCAAAAAGAAAAATACGACCCGATGACCGAATTGCTATCAATGCTCAGTTTGCCCACCTGGATGGACCCTCAGATATTACGTTGGCCGGTCACGGGGCTGTACCTCGCGCTGATGATGGTCATCAGTGTGTACGGGCTGCATCGGTACTGGCTGGTGTATCTATATGGAAAGCACCGTCGGGTGAGGCCCCGGCCGCAGCGGCGGTATGAGCAGTTGCCCCGGGTCACGGTGCAGTTGCCGATCTATAATGAAGGTGCGGTGATACATCGGATCATCGACGCGGCTTGTGCGATCGAATACCCCGCAGATCGTTTTCAGGTACAGGTGGTGGACGACTCGACCGATAGCTCAGCCAAGCTGGCCAAGCAGCGTGTGGCGTATTGGGCAAAACGGGGGGTTGATATCCAGTACCTGCACCGCAAGGATCGCACCGGGTACAAGGCCGGGGCACTCCAGGATGCCACCTCATCGGCGACCGGCGAATTGATCGCGATCTTCGACGCGGACTTCATCCCCCCACCGTCCTTCCTTAAGCGCACGGTCCATTACTTCACCGACCCAAGCCTGGGGATGGTGCAGACACGCTGGTCGCACATCAATAGAAACGACTCGATCCTCACCCGAGGCCAGGCGATCTTCCTGGACGGGCACTTCGTGATTGAACACACCGCGCGGAACCGCTCGGGCGCATGGATCAACTTCAACGGCACGGCTGGGCTGTGGCGGCGCGAGGCGATCCAGTCCGCGGGCGGCTGGCAGCACGACACACTCACAGAAGATGTCGATCTATCGTACAGGGCGCAGTTGGCGGGCTGGCAGTTTTTGTTTTTGCCTTGGGTGCAGTGTCCCGCGGAGTTGCCGCCTGAGATTAACTCTTTTAAGAGCCAGCAACACCGGTGGACCAAGGGGTCGATACAGACGGCGATCAAGCTGCTGCCGACGGTGATGCGTGCGAACGTGCCTTGGAAGGTGAAGATCGAGGCGTTCTTCCACCTGACCAGCCCGATGGTGTATCTATATATCACACTCTTCGCGGCGTTGTTCTACCCGGCGATCTCGATGAACATCAAGCCGTTCGGGCAAGGCTCATGGTTCGCGGTCGCGGCGGGGATGAGTCTGTTTGGCTTGGGCACGATCTCGGCGACGATCTTTTATGTCACAAGCCAACGGGCGCAGAAACGCAGCGGGCTATTAACGATAGCGCAGGTCCCGGTGCTGATGGCGATCGGTATCGGGATCGCGTTGAACAATGCGATCGCGTGCATCGAGGCGTTGCTCGGGCACGAAAGCCCGTTTATCCGTACACCGAAGTACAATACGACTTTGGATCGTGCTGAGTTGCCGGGCGTGACGGGGGAGGTTTCGGATCAGGTTGAAGCGGACAAGCCGGGTAAAACTAAAAATAGAATCGCGCGGGTGATCCCGATCCCTTCGATGAAGCGGTCGATTTGTCTGCTTGAGTTGGGGATGGGTCTCTACATGCTGGTATGTGTGTGGCTGTCGCTGACTTCGCATCACCGGGCGATCAGCGTGCCTTTCCTGCTGCTGTTCGCGTCGGGTTATCTGTATGTCGGCGGGTCGAGTTTGTGGGTGTATGTGCGGGCATACCTGGAAAGCCGACGGCCACTGCCGCAGACGGCGTAGACGCCATTTTGCGGTGATCCGGCAGCAACTACCCAGCTATGGGAGTCGATCTGCCGATACGATACAGCGTTAGGCCTGAAATGCTTGCTCGATCCGAACGATGAGCTGGTCAAAATGGTGGCCGTCGATCACGGGCGTCGCGTCGGTGTCATCAACCGCATCACCGGGTCGTAAGGCCACCCAACTACGGCAGCCGGAGTACTCGGCATGGTTCTTGACGGTGTGCGGGTTTGGCAATCGGTAGGCGCGGACGGCGACGAGGTAGAGTGGGCGGTCGGGCTTGTAATTGAAACGCATGTCGATCTGTGCGGGCGACCAGCAGTGCAGGTCGTCGAGTTGATCGAAGGCTTTGCGGGATGGGACGTGCCAAATCTTTTCAGCCATACCCAGGCCTTGGAATGTGATCTCGGCGGGTTCCTGGTCCAGGACGTTGACCCTGTCGCGCAGCGCGGGCTTAATCATCTGGGGTTTCTGATGCACATAGGAGGGGTAGAGAAGGAAGCGCGGGTGTTCCAGCTCGAAGACGCCGGGGCCGGCGGGTTCGTGGATGCCGCCTTTGCGCAGGAGCAGAGACAACTCGCCGGACAACAGCAGATCACAGACGATGGACCATTCTTTTAGGGCGGTGTCGAGCATGGGGGTCTGGGGGTTGGGGCTGGGGGTTGCTGGGTTGCTGGGTTGCTGGGTTGCATTCTTCCCCGGCCTTACGGCCGAGGCTCGTATGTGTTTACATGCGTTCGACGGTGTTGATGCCTAGTAGTTCCAGGCCTTGCTTGAGTGTGCGGGCGACGAGGTCGCACAGTGTGAGGCGGCTGTCACGTCGGGCGTCGGTATCGGCGGCGAGGACAGGGCACTTCTCGTAGAACTTGTGGAATGATGAAGCAAGTTCGTAGAGGTAGGTGCACAGGCGATGGGGTTCGAGGCTGTCGGCGACGGATTGGATGATGCGCGGGAGTTGCAGGAGTTGCAAGGCCAAGGCCCGTTCCGCTTCGTGCTCCAACTTGATCGCGTCGGCACCCCCGCCCCCGTCCCCGCCCCCGGTAAGGGTCGAAGGATCGACTTCACCTTTTCGGAAGATTGAGCGGATGCGGACGTAGGCGTTTTGCAGGTAAGGGGCGGTGTTGCCTTCGAGTGCGAGCATGCGGTCCCAGTCGAAGACGTAGTCTTTGATGCGGTAGTTAGAAAGGTCGAAGTATTTGACTGCGCCGATGCCGACCACACGGGCGATCTCTTCACGCTCTTGAGCATTCAGATCGGGTGCTTTGTCTGCGATGACCTTGCTGGCCCGATCGACAGCCTCGTTCAAGACGTCTGCGAGGCGGACGGTGTCGCCTTCTCTTGTCTTGAACGGTTTGCCGTCCAAACCCATGATGGTGCCGAAGCCTACATGTACAAGTTCAGCGCCACTGGTCAACCAACCGACATCTGCTGCGATCTTAAAAAACTGCCTGAAGTGATCTTTCTGTCTGGAGTCGACGACATAAACAACACGATCGGCCTGCAGGTCTTTGACGCGGTACTGTACCGCTGCGAGGTCTGTCGCGGGATAACCGAATCCGCCGTCTGCTTTTTTAACCGCCATCGGCAGCGGTTCGCCCTCTTTGTTGAAGAAGCCTTCGACGTAGACAACTTTCGCCCCTTCACAATCACGGATCAGGCCCGCGTTTTCAATCGCTTCGATAACGCCCGGCAGCCTGTCGTTGTAGAAACTCTCGGGCTTAAGATCGTCGTCGGTAAGCTTAACGCCCAGGCAGCTAAACACCTGATTCATGTGGCGTATCGACTCGACAATTAATTGTTCCCATATCTTGCGTGCTTGCGGGTCGCCGGACTGTAGATCAACGACCCGCTTGCGGGCGCGTTCTGCGAAAGCGGGATCGGTGTCGTCCCTGACCTTGGCTTCTTTATAGAGCACGTTTAGGTCACTGATACTTGTGTCGGTCGAATTGGCCCAGCCGGTTTCGATCAGGTGTTCAAGAAGCAGGCCGAACTGCGTACCCCAATCACCGATATGGTTGTGCCGGGTGACGTGCTGGCCTTGGAACTCCAGGATACGTGCGATGGCGTCGCCGATGATGGTGGAGCGCAGGTGGCCGATGTGCATTTCTTTGGCGAGGTTGGGGCTGGCGTAGTCGACCACGACCTTCATCGGCGGATCGGCCACGGCCACACCGAGCCGGTCGGACTTAAACATGGCCGCGAGTTGCGAGGCCAGGAGGTCGGGGTTGAGTGTGAGGTTGATAAAGCCTGGGCCAGCGACCTGGGCGTCGGTGAGAACGTCGCCGATCGGGAGTTTTTCCTTGATGGCTTCGGCGATATCGCGGGGCTTTTGATTCAGGCGTTTGGCGAGGCCCATAGCGAGGTTGGCCTGGTAATCCCCGAACTTGGGGTTGGTGGCCTGGCGCAGGATAGGGTCGGCGTCGGCGAACTCGTTGCCGAAGGCTTTGGCGACCGCTTCGCTGAGCAGCCTTTCAAGGGTGGTCTGGATATCAGGCATGGGGGCGATAGGGTCAGCGACCTTGGGTCTGGAGTCAAATATGGGGCGGTGGATTGATGATTTGGGATTGATGATTGGTGATTTCCGGAGGGCATGCCCGGGCGGAACTATCGGCGGCCACCGATCGGGGATGTGTCACGGATCATAGTGGTCATTGAAAAACCTATCGGATACCCCACCGAAGCGCCGGGGCGGTGCATCAGTGGGCTTTGTTGGGCAGTGTCAGGGCGAGTGTGGGAATGATACGGATTCCAGTTAATCCCAGCGCGCTTACGAAGCGCACGGTTCACCTGTGTTTAGCCCGGTCGCTTGCGACCGGTACTGGCCGCAAGTGGCCAGGCTAAGCGAACAATGTTCCTAGAAACCCGGCCCGATCAGCGGTTGAACGCGAGGGGATTAACCTGAATCCGTATGACACGGTAAAAAAATCCCACGGGAGGTCGCGGGTGCGGCCTAGCGTGGGCATTTGTGGGTTGAATTTATTGCGAGGTTGTTAGAGCGCTTCTTGTTGAAGGTCTGCGCCGCGGTGCTGGAGTTGTGCTTTGAGTCTTGCGAGGATGGAGCTGTGCATCTGGCTGACGCGGGACTCGGAGAGGTCCAGTGTGACGCCGATCTCTTTCATGGTCATCTCTTCGTAGTAGTAGAGTATGACGATGAGGCGCTCGGCGCGGCTGAGACCTTTGGTGATGAGTTCTTTGAGGTCGCGTTTCTGAACGACCTTGAAGGGGTTGACCTGCTTGGCGTCTTTGAGGACGTCGATTTCGCGGACGTCTTTGTTGGAGTCTGTCTCGAACCACTTGCGTGAGAGGGAGACGACGCCGACGGCACCGGCGTCTTTACGAATCTTGGCGTACTCGTCATCATCGACGCCCATCTTTTCGCAAAGTTCGTCGTCGGTGGGTTTGCGTCCCAGTTGCATCTGCAGCGAGCGGCGTGCTTTTTCGACGATGCTGGATCGGCTGCGGACGAGCCGTGGGACCCAGTCCATGGAGCGAAGCTCATCGAGGATCGCGCCACGGATGCGTGGTGCGCAGTAGGTCTCGAACTTAACGCCACGATCCAGGTCGAAGGCATCAATGGCATCCATGAGGCCGAAGATGCCGGCGCTCATGAGGTCATCTACATCGACTTCGTCGGGGAGCTTGGAGTAGATGCGCTCGGCGTTGTACTTGACCAGATGGAGGTAGTTCTCCATAAGCTGGTTGCGTAGCTGCTCCGAGCCGGTTTTTTTGTATTCGCTCCAGACCTCGAGGATCGGGTTGGGGCCTGGGGGTGCTGTCTTGACTGCTTGCCTGGTTTTCGCCATGGCCTACTCCTTGACCGGCTGAACGCCTGGTGCGAATCCGTTCGCGGCGTTGAGGATGAATCGAAACGGGTGAGGTAATAAAAAACCGTCGTCGCCCCGGGTTACGGGGTTCGTGATGACGACCGCGCCTCTGCGCGGGGTTAAGAATCAGGTACGGTGTCGTCGGGTATCGGATGCTGTTGTTTGTAACGGTTGATGTGATCCATGATCGCCCACTGCGCGACGGCGCCGACCAGTCGGCCGATGAACCAGCAGATAATCATGACGCAGATGGATCTAAAGAGGATGGTGGTTGTGCTGTTCCCGGCAGCGATACCGACGACGATAGCGGCGACGAAGCTCAGTAGCGCGAAACAGGTTGCGATGACACGTGCTGGGATAGTTGAGCACTCCTTGCTCGTTGGGGTCATTCCGTTGAGTGAATAATATAACGTATCGCGCGCGCCTGTGAAGGGGTAAAAGGGTGAGACGTGAAAAAAATAAAAAACAGTTGATCGGCAAGAACTGCGCGGTGCTACCCGACGAGCCAGGCGGCCATGCGTCTGAGTAGTCCGTGGTCGCGCGGAGTCGAGGCGTGTCGGTCAATACGGTGGGCCAGCCGATGTATGCAGACGCTCGCCGGGCTGGTGGGGTGTTCGAGGACGAAGGGCTGTCGGCGGCGCACGGCGTATGGGACGCGCGGGTCGGAAAGGATGTGCCCGGCGTAGCGTGGTGAGACGTTCAGGAAACGGCGACAGACCCCAGTGATGCGGTCGTATACGGCGCGGGCTTCACGCTCGTCGCGAACCATGTTCACTAAGAGTCGGATATCCAGCTCATTGTCGTGGCGAGAGACGGTTTTGATGACGGCGTAGGCGTCGGTGATGGCGGTGGGTTCGGGTGTGGTGACCACAAGGATTTGATCGGCGGCGACGAGGAACCCCAAGACATTGGGGCCGACGCCTGCACCGGTGTCGATGAGGATAAGGTCGGCCTGCTCTTCGAGAGAGCGCATTTGGTCCATGAGGCGGGCACGCTCGAACTCACTGAGGGCGGCCATCTGGGACAGGCCGGAGGCGCCTGCGATCATGCGGAAACCACCTGGCGCATCGACCAGGGCGTCCTCGAGTGAACATCGTCCAGCGACGACGTGGGAGAGGTTTTTCTGGGGGTTGATATTGCAGATAACGTCTGCATTGGCGGTGCCCAGGTCGGCATCCAGGAGGATGACATCCCGGCCCATCTGGGAGAGTTGGACGGCGAGATTGACGGAGATGGAGGTCTTCCCGACGCCGCCTTTGCCGCTGGTCACGGCGAGGGTGGTCGCGCGCGGCGAGGTTGGGGCCGACCTGTCGGCGTGTGTAGGGGCCTGTTGGGCACGGTCTTCGGCGACCAGTTCCCGCAATGCTTCGGCTTGATCAGCTATCACGTCTCTCTCCCACCTCTAATCCGAGCACGAGTCCGGCCAGGCGGTTTGGGCAGCCTGGTTCGATCTGGTGCGGCACTTCCTGTCCCGTAGTCACATAGCTAAGACGCATGTCGGCCTTGCCAAGGACGTTCAACAACACCCCAAAGGTAACGGCTTCGTCGAGTTTGGTAAAGATGATCCTGTCGGTACGCACTTGGCTGAACCGCTGAACGGCTTCCATGAGGACTTTCTGGGAGCAGGTCGAGGAGAGAACCAAGTGGACTTCGTGGGGCTTGGCGGCGTCCAAGAAGGTGGAAAGCTGGGTAAGACGTTGGTCGTCGCGCTGGCTTCGGCCGGCGGTATCGATGAGGACGACGTCGCAGGCTTTGCAGTTGTCCAAGGCTTTTTGGATCTCGTCGGGGTGGGAGACGACGTGCAGGGGGACGCCGATGATGCCGGCGTAGGTGCGAAGTTGATCGACGGCGGCGATGCGGTAGGTGTCGAGTGTGATGAGCGCGACTTTTTTCTTGTGCTTGAGCTTGAAGGTGGCGGCGAGCTTGGCGATGGTGGTGGTTTTGCCGACGCCGGTGGGGCCGATCAGCGCGATGGTGCGGGGTCGACCGTCTTTGGTGGGTTTGTGTTCGGAAGCGTCGGCGTCGATGGGCATGTAGCTGGCGAGTTCTTTGCGGACGGCCTTGAAGCAGGCGTCTTCGTCGTGAAGGTCTTCTTCGCTAAGCTGACGGCGGACCTTATTCACCACTTCGTCGGCCAACTCGCAGGCGACCTCCTGCTGGATCAGCGTGGCGTACTGCTGGCTGAGGGCTTTGGGGAGAGATGAAGGCGCGGCGTCGGATTTTTGTTGGTGCATCATCTGCGAGACGAGGTGCTTGACGGCACTCATCTCTTCGGCGAGTTGTCTTGCGTCGGGGGCGATCGGTGTGGTGACGTAGGCCGGGACCGGCATGATGGCTGTGGCGGCGGCCTGGGTTTGCTGAGTTTTTTCGATCTCGGCTTTGGCGGCGGCGTAGGTTTTGCGGATCAGGTCGCCGGCGGCGATGTGTTCTTTGGGGTCGGCGTGGGTGATGGTGGGCCGACGTTTGGGCAGTGCGGCGGCTCTTACCGAGGGATTGGCAAGGCGGCGTGCGCGTCCGACGTCGGCACCTCGACCTGCGGTGACTTCGACAACGGTTTTTGCGCCGATGCCGAGCAATCCCCCTTTTTTATAGCTTCGTGTATGCAACACAACCGCGTCAGTACCCAGCTCGCGCTTGACCAATGCCAGCGCCTGGGCCATGGATGGTGCGGTGAAAGTCTTCAGATTCAATTCGCGGCCCCTTGTAGCGTTTGCTCAATCTTATCACTGGTTTCATTGACCTGCACAAGCCCGACGGCCTCGACTTCGACGCCCTTACTGACTTCGTTGTATCCAAGCACAGCGGCGTTGGGGAGATGTGGTTCGATCAGTTGCCGGACCTGGCCGCGGACCTGCGGGGACGCGAGGACGACGGGGTGGTGGCCGGCCTGGGTGAGGCGTTGAAGTTCCTGCAGCAGTGCCGTGGTGATGCGGTTGGCTACCGCTGGGGGCATGGTCATGCTGGTGCCTTCGTTGGAGCGCTCGATGTATCCACTAATCTGATCTTCCAACGCCGGGTCGAGGCTGACGCAGTAGAGTTTGTTCACGTTCTGCCCGCTTGGCATCACGCCGTCACCCACGGGTTCTGACACAGTGTACTGGTTACAGATTGTTCGGCACAGGGCGTTGCGTACATATTCCGTCAACACGTCCATGTCACGCGTGCGTGTGGCCCAGTCGCCGAGTGTTTCGACGATGACTTCGAGATCGCGGATGGAGACGCGCTCGGTCAGGAGGTTCTGCAAGACGCGTTGAAGTTCGCCGGGCTTGACCAGTGGTGGCTTGTCGCCGATGGGTTGCAGGACCTCTTCGCAGAGTTTGGGCGCGCGTTCCTTGAGCTGGATGATGAGGTTGTTGGTTTCTTCGCGGGTGAGTAGTTCGCGGGCGTGGTTGCGGACGACTTCGGTGATGTGGGTCGCCAGGACGTCGGTTGCGCCGACAACGGTGTAGTTCAGTGCTTCGGCGCGTTCTTTCTGTCCTGGGTTGATCCAGACGGCTTCGAGTCCGAATGCCGGTTCGGTGGTTTTCACGCCTTGTATAGGTTCTGAGGCGAGGCCGCTGTCCATAGCGAGGAACTGGCCGGGGTGGAGTTGGCCCTCGGCCATCGAGTTGCCACGGATCTTGATGCGGTAATCGTTTGGCTGGAGCTGCATATTGTCGCGGATACGCACCGGCGGCATGACAAGGCCCATCTCCGCAGCGAGTTGGCGACGGATCATGGTGATGCGGTTGAGAAGATCGCCGCCCTGGGTCTGATCGACGAGCCTGACCAGGCCGTACCCGACTTCCAGCTCAAGGGTATCAACCTTCATGACCTCTTCGACCGGGCTTTCCTCGGGGCGGGCTGCTTTGGTCTGTTCGGCCTGGGTCTGAGCCTTATCCTGGGTCTCCGATCGCTGCCTGACTAATAGGAACAGCCCCATGCCGCCACCCAGCAGGAGCATCGGCATGGTGGGCAGTGGTGTGAGTACACCCATCAGCACGAGGAACGCTGCGGTGATCCCGACGGCTGCGGCGCGGCTGGTGAGTTGGCTGGTGAGTTCGGTGCCTAGGTCCTGGCGGCTGCTGGAGCGTGTAACGATCAGGCCGGCGGCGATGGAGATGACGAACGCGGGGAGTTGAGATACTAGGCCGTCGCCGACGGTCAGGCGGGTGAAGACATCGATGGATTCCCCGACGGTCCAGCCGTTCATGAATACGCCGATGGCGAAGCCGCCGAGGATGTTGACAGCGGTGATGATGATGCCCGCGATGGCGTCGCCGCGGACGAACTTGGCGGCACCGTCCATGGCCCCGTAGAAGTCTGCTTCCTGTGCGATCTCCTCACGACGATGCTTGGCCTGCTGTTCGTCGATCAGGCCGGCGTTGAGGTCGGCGTCGATCGCCATCTGTTTGCCGGGCATGCCGTCCAACGTAAAACGCGCGGCGACCTCGGAGATGCGTGTGGCACCTTTGGTGATGACAACGAATTGGATGATGATCAGGATGCTGAACATCACGACCCCGACCACGACGGACGAGCCGGTGACGAACTCGGAAAAGGCTTGGATCACCTTCCCCGCCGAGGCGGTGGCCTGCGTGGGTGAACTGGCGTCGGCAGAGAGGATCATCTTGGTCGTGGCGATGTTCAGGACCAGCCGAAACAGGGTTGTACCCAGCAGCAGCGACGGGAAGACAGAGAAGTCCAGCGGGCTTTCAACGAAGATCGTCGTCAGGAGGATGATCGTCGCCAGCGCGATGTTGGCGGCGATCATCAGGTCCATGAGCATCGGCGGCATGGGCACGACGATCATCGAAAGCATCCCGATGAAGGCGATAGGGACGAGCAGATGCCGGTACTGGCGGAACAGGTTGACCAGGGACTGCGAGTTATGTGGGAGACTATTAGCCATTAGCTGTTAGTAGCGGTCACTTTCTAAGCTGTTTTCTTTCCACTAAGACGGTAAACATATGCCAGTATTTCCGCGATGGCGGCGTAGTGTTCGGGGGGGACTTCTTCACCGATCTCGACGGTTTTGTAGAGGGCTTGCGCGAGGGGTTTACGTTCGACCAGGGGGATGCCGTGGGCGATGGCGATCTGTCGGATGCGCAGGGCCATGAAGTCGGCACCCTTGGCGATGACCTTGGGAGCGTGCATCGAGCCGGACTCGTATTTCAGTGCGATCGAGAAGTGGGTGGGGTTGGTAACGATGACGTCGGCCTGGGGGACGGCCTGTGCGACGCGCTGCATCGCCAGTTGCCTTGCGACGCGGGTACGGCGTTGCTTGATCTGCGGGTCGCCTTCCATGCGTTTCATTTCTTCCTTGACGTCCTGCTTGCTCATTTTCAGGTCCTGCGCGTGCTGCCAGCGTTGGAAGGCGTAGTCGATCAGGGCCATAATCAGCAGGAGGATCGCCAGCTTCAGCGCGAGGTAATAGACCAGTGAGCCAGCGGCACCGAAAGCCTGGAGCGCGCCCATCTCAGCGATGTGGATGATCTTGGGCATGTCCCGGATGATAAACCAGACCGAGACAGCAGCGATCAAAATAACTTTTTGCACACTCATCACCAGTCGCATGACGGCGCGCATGTTGAACAGGTTGGCGATGCCTTTGAGCGGTGAGAGCTTGCCGAAGTTCGGCTCCAGGGGTTTGGTAGTCAGGAGGAAGCCTACCTGTCCAAGCGAAGCGAGCAGGCCGACGGCGGCGACCGCCAGGATGACCGGGCCTAGCGAGGTGGCAAACATGTAGGCGCTGTAGTAGACGGTTTCGCCCAGGCCGTCGATCCGGGTCGGGTTGGCGGCGTGTTCGGTCATCAGCAGGACGCGTGTCGCTGCGCCGAGGCCCTCGAACATGTGTGTGCCGAGCATCTGCAGCGCGACGATACCACCCAGGAGCATCAGCGCGGCGGTCAGGTCGGTGCTGCGGGCGACGTTGCCGTCGTCCCGTGCTTCCTGCAGACGCCTGGGTGTCGGCGCTTCGGTTTTTTCGAAATTATTCTCTGCCATAGGAAACCACTACACACCAAAGAAGCCAGCGACCAACTCCAGTAATTTGTACATCTCGTCTATATAGACCCAAGCGGCGATGGAGATGAATGCAATGAGGAAAGTCACGCCGTTGAGTATGCGGATGGTGAAGCCGACGCTCATGATGTTCAACTGGGGGACGGTGCGGGCGATAAAGCCCAGCGCGACGGTCTGCAGGAAGATCAGGCAGAGCAATGGCGCGGCGATGCGGAAGGCCATCTGGAAGATCAGAGTGAGCATGCCCTGGACCATGGTGAAAAGCCCGGCAAAGTTGTTGAACCCGCCGATGGGGACGGTATTGAAACTGCCGACGAGGATATCGAACATGATGCGGTGTCCACCGAGGATCGCGAAAATGGCGAGGCCCATCATGAACAGCGAGTTGGCGATGACGCCCGACTGTTCGCCGGACTCGGGGTTGACGATATTGGCGAACCCAATGCCGATCTGTTTATCGATGATGTCTCCGCCAAACTGCATACCGATCAGCGGTAGGCTGGCGCAGTAGCCGATGATCAGGCCGACCAGAAGTTCCATGGCGATGTGCGGAAGGAGCGTCCAGAACGACAGGCCGTGATCGATCACGACACCGAGCATCGCGGCGGACGGTTGGCTTGGTGAAAGGAGTATGGGGTAGACACAGAAGGTCATCGAGAAGACGAGCATGACCTTGACGATGCGTGGGATGGTTGCGCTGCCGAGGATCGGTGCGAGTATGAAGATGCCGGACAGCCTGAACATGACCATGAGCCATGCGGGCATGTGATCCAGTAATGGTCCAAGGTCTCCGGGCAACGTGTCGGGCCTCCATACCCTTTAACAAATACAAGCAGGCTCCGCCCGCCGAATAACAAACTGACTGATACCGCCCTACCCGTTCATCCCGCCGAACATGCGGGTGGCGAAGTCCATGATTTGTGTGATGATCCAGGGGAGCACGAGAATGGCGGCGACACCCATGCCGACGATTTTGGGAACGAAGCTGAGCGTCTGTTCCTGTACCTGGGTGACGGCCTGGAGCAGGCTGACGATCAGCCCGATGATCAACGCCGCGGCGAGGATCGGCATCGAGAGCATCAACATGAGCGTGAGCGTCTCACGCACCACGTCGATCGCCTGTTCTACGGTCATGGCCATATCATTTCCTTCCAACTTCGGTCGGCGCGCAACATCACTACGCCGACGATACCTATGTCGTAACTCCCGGCACAGCAAAACTCGTCAGCAGGTTCCCCGCGATCAGCATCCAACCATCAACCAACACAAACAACAGCAGCTTAAACGGCAACGAGATCAGCACCGGCGGCAGCATCATCATCCCCATTGAGATCAAGATGCTCGATATCACCATGTCGATAATCAAGAAAGGCAGGTAGAGTTGGAAGCCCATCAGGAACGCGACCTTCAGCTCGCTTAAAATAAACGCGGGGACAAGCGTGATGATGTCTACGTCTTTTTCGAGTGTGAGCAGCTCAGGCCGGCTGGTGTCCACGCCGCGGTATTCGAGGATCATGAAGATGTCGGCCTCGTTGCCAGCGTACTGGATCTGGTCAAACATGAATGACTTGATCGGGGCCTTGGCGAGGTTCCAGGCTTCCATTTCGTTGATCTTGTTTTCGGTCAGCGGGATGATCGCGTCTTCGTTGATTTGTTGGAAAGTCGGCGCCATCACAAGCAGGGTCATAAACAGCGACAGGCCGACCAGGATTTGCGAGGGCGGGAGCGATTGCGTGCCCAACGCCTGCCGGAGCAACGCCAGGACGATGATGATTCGTGTGAAGCTGGTACACATGACCAGGATCGAAGGCGCCAATGACAAAACGGTCATCAGCAGGACGATGGATATGGTGGCGTGGAAGTTGCCGGTGGTGTCGCCTTCTTTGGCACCGGGGAGTACGCGGCCGGCCTCTTTGATGATCGAGCCGACGTTGGTCATGTCGAACGCGGCCTGGTCAGCCTGATCGCTTTGAGCGGACTGGCCATGCGCGGACGGCGTAGCGACCAGCAGCATGGCGAGCGCCGCCAGGCCGATCACCCACCACATGATGATTGGGCGGTGGCGTATCACGATGAACCCCCCTGCCGCCCCAGCGAGCGGACTCTTGCGAGCAGGCCCGAGACGCTGTCGCGTGTCCCTGTTTCGGTATGCGGGTCGTTGCCTGCGGGATCCTGGTCGTTGGGCTGTTGATCGTGGTCTTCATTGAAGCGGTTGAGGAGTTGGCCGAAACCGCGTGTGATGCTGTTGGGTTTGGCTGCGCTGACGGCACCGAGGATGTCGGCGACTTCCTGGGCGTCTTCCAGGCTCGCCAGGGTGCGCATGCCAGCGGAAGAATCACTGACGACAAGGACGCGTCCGCCGACACGCAGGAGCATGACGTGGCTGCGGGGCGCGACAGTTGTTCGGCTGAGGACTTCAACCACCGGGCTGCTGCTGGCGGCAATCTTCCCGCCCAGACGGACGTAGCCCCAACGCACGAGCAACGCCAACCCGATTACAAGACCAAGCGAGGTCAGTGTTTTCAGACCCCAAGACGATGGGCCGGGGCGTTCGGAGTCATCGACGGCATCGGTGCGGGTCGAGCCGGGACGGATCAGAGGCGTGCTGCTGATTAACGGGGTGGTGCCTGAACTTGCCGAGTCGGAGTCGGGGCCTGAAGCATCCTCATCTATATAGCTTGGCTGCGCATCGGATTCGGTGTCGGCTAACCGCTGGGCAAGCCGGGCGAGCCTGGATGGGTCGGCGTCGCTCGTCTGGATTTGTGCGTTGGCGTTCGCGGATGAAGTGAGATCGGTGTCGGTCGGTGCGGCGTCAACCGAAGCGCTAAACAGCAACGCCCACGCGATCAACGCTATGAATACCGTCCTTGTCACCTTGGCCCTCCTTGGCCTGTTGTCATGCGAACGTGTCGCTGCCGACCGCATCCTGCTGTCAGCATCCCCCGGCCCCCGGGATTTCCCCTCTGTGTTATTCGACGTTACCGAAAAAACTTCCTGGATTTTCCATAACCGCCCATCAAGGGTCGGTCATCATACTGCCTGAGTCTGCTCTTGAGTTGCCTGTTTCGCCTCTTCTTGAAGATTGGCGACAATTTCACTGATCCGGATGCAGAAGTTGTCGTTGAGGACGAGGACTTCGCCGCGTGCGACGAGTCTTTGGTTGACATAAATGTCGACGGGGTCGCCGGCGAGTTTGTCGAGTTCGACAACGCTGCCGGAGGAGAGCTTGAGTACGTCTTCGACGAGCATCTCGGTGCGGCCCAGTTCGACCATGACGTGCAGATCGACGTCGCCGAGCATCTCCAGGCCGGGGGGCAAGGGGGCTTCACCCGTTGCTCCGAAGTCGGGGAGGTCGGGCGTAGCGGCGGTATCGGCCGATTCCTTGATCTCGTTGAGCGAGGACTGGGCTTCACTGAGCGCGGCGAGCATTTGCGCCTCGGCTTCGGCCTCAGTAGCGTTCTTGGTCTGGTCGTTAGTTCCGTCTTCTGCCATGGCTGCTTCCCTGCTTGCCTTGGGTCACATATCCGCGCGGATGCGGATGCATTTCCTGATCAATGTGCCCAGTACGAAAGGCTCTGAATCGGAATCCGTTCCGATTTTATCAACTAACACGGACTCAACCTGTCGGGTGAGTGTCGCGAGATTGGGTTCCATGAGGTAGGAAGGCTCGGCCCGTCGGAAGATGGTGGCGATCTCGGTGGTGAGCTGGGCCTGCATCCCCTGGATATTCATATCGACAACTTCGACGTGCTTTTGCCTGATCATGACGTAGATCTCGGTGTCGTAGAGGTAGCTGCGTCCGGTGCGGGTGTTCTGGAATTTTTCCTTGATGACCAGAACCTCGACCTGTTTTTCTTCGTCGGCCAATTCTTCTGCCAGGCCGGCGTCGGCCTTGATGGTCTCGGGGCCTTTGGCCATGATGAACACCGCCGAGATCGCCACCCCTTCGATCAATAGCGCCATCGCCAGGATCAGGATGGTCTTGATCGGCAGCTTCTTCTTGCCGTCCGCCTCGGGGGCGTTGGTTGCGTCGTTGTTGTTCTCATCAGCCATGGTCGGTCCGTCCGTCGTCTTGGGTTACCAGGAAGTCTTTGCCCGGGTCACGGAATAATCATTGATCACGTTCTCGCTGACGAACACCTCAACCCGGCGGTTGATCTGTCGTTGCGAGGCGGTATAGGCCTGTTTCTTGAGCGGTTCGCGGTCAGCGGCCCCGATCAGCCGAACCTGCTCCTGCTTCAGTCCGATCTCGTCACTGACCAGATACTCCATTACGGACTTAGCGCGGTCGTAGCTAAGGTCCCATAAGTCTTTGCCTGAATCGCCTATCAAGGCGGTTTCGGCGGTTGCGGCGTGTCCCCGCAGCTCGACTATGTAGTTGGTGCCACGGATGTCGAACTCCTCCTGCTCGATGAAGGCGCGTATTTTGCGCCTGGTCACGTCATTAAGATCGGCCGATCCAGGCTCGAACGTGATCCGCCCGCCCACCGGAATGTATTCTCCCGGGCGGACAGTGGTAACCCGTTGATCGCGGCCTGACATGCCTGGGTCGTCGGCATTGGAGGTATTCTGCTCCTTGCGTTGCTGGTTCTGAACGGTCTCAAGTATCTTCACGAGGGTCAGGGCCGGGTCATTATCGGTCGGTAGACGCCCGCCGCCGCCCTTCATCCCGAAGGATTTCTTAACTTCCTCGACCACGGCCTTCCATTCGTCTTCTTTCTTGATCTCGGACAGGGACAGCAGAAGGATAAAGAAAGTCAGCAGCAGCGACATCATATCGCCGTAGGTCATAACCCATTCAGGGGCACCGGGGGGTGGACATTTACACTTGCTGGCCATGGGTTAGGTTAGGGGCTGGGGTTCGGGGTCTGGGTCTGGGTCTGGGTCTGGGCTAAAGGCTAATAGCTAACGGCTAACAGCTTTCCTACGCGGCGTCTTTATCTTCTTCCTCTTCGGAGCGTTCGCTTGGTGGGAGGTAGGTGCGGAGTTTTTGTTCAACGATGCGGGGGTTGTCGCCGCTTTGGATCGACATGACGCCCTTGATGATGATCGTGCGGTAGAGGATTTCCTCGGCGGAGCGTCGGCCGAGGCGGTCTGCCAAGGGGAGCGACACGGCGTTGGCGATGATCGCGCCGTACATGGTGGTGAGCAGCGCAACCGCCATACCGGGGCCGATGGCTGCGGGGTCGTCCATGTTGCTGAGCATGATGACCAGGCCGACCAGGGTTCCGATCATGCCGAACGCCGGTGCGTACTTGCCGATGGTTTCCAATAGAGCTTTGCCGACGTCGTGGCGGTCGGCGAGGTTTTCCAGGTCATTGGTCAGGACCTGCTCAATGAGTTCAGGGTCCGTGCCATCGACCGCCATCTGGATGCCCAGGACGATAAAGGGGTCTTCGATGTCTTTGGTCGTGCTTTCCAGGCTCAGGATGCCGTCGCGGCGGGCGATCTCGGCGTACGAAACCATGTCCTCGATCAGCTTGGAGGTCGAGGGCGAGCTGAAGAACACCGCCCGCTTGATGATCTTAATCAACGACTTGACGTTGCCCGCCGGGAAGGCGAAGAAGATAACCGTCGAGGTCATCCCGATGACCAGGATGAGGCTGTTTTGATCGATGAACATCGTGATGTCACCACTGCCGAACAGCGCCCACATCAACAACACCCACGTGCCGAGAAAACCGTACAGGATACCTAAGTCCATAAGCGCACCTCAACCCGGACCCGAAAGGGGTCCATTGTTTTCTTATCGGTCTATCGGGTCCGGAATAATTAAGAACGGATGGTGTGTGGTGTCGGCGGTGAAAGAGCTTGTGGCTTGAGCGGTTTTTTGATTCGGTGGATCGTTAGTGTGGCGATGCTGTGGATGAAATCTTAAGAACCCCGCATGACATACGGGGCTTTATACATAGGGTTGTGTCAGCTTGGCGGTAACAGACTTCGGAGGCTTCGGCCGTAGTCCACGGCGAGTTCAACGACGCGCTGCATATCTTCCTTGACGATAATGTGATCGCCGTTCATCAGGATGATCGTGGTGTCGGGGTTGGACTCCACGGTGCGGATGATCTCGGCGTTGATGACGAATTGTTTGCCGTTGAGGCGGGTGACGGTGATCAAGGTTGAGGGTCGGGGTACAGGGTTTAGAGATCGGGCTGACTAACAGCTAATGGCTAACGGCTAATGGCTTCCTTTATTATCGGACCGCTGCGAGAAGTTCCTGGATAAGTTCGTCGCTGGTGGTGAGGACTCTGGAGTTGGCGCTGAAGCCGGTGCTGGCGCTGATGAGGTTGATGAACTCCTCTGCGAGTTCGACATTGGAGAGTTCAAGTGCCCTGCCGATGACCCGGCCCGAGCCGCCCTGGCCTGCGGAGACGACGGTGGCGATGCCTGAGTTGATGGTGGGTCGGTAGAGGCTACCGCCGAATTCTTCCAGGCCGTTGTTATTAGCGAAGACGGCGATGGGAACGCGGCCGAGGTTTCGCAGCAGGCCGTTGGAGAAGACGCCGGAGATCGTGCCGTCCTCACCGACGCTGAAGTCTTCCAGTGTGCCGATCTGTGAGCCGTCCTGGTTGCGGGCGGCGATCTGGCTGGAGGTGTCTGTCAGGGAGGTAACGGTGTTAAACGGGTCAGCGAACTTGAGGGTGATATTCATCGGGGTGACGGCACCGGTATTCAGTCGGTCGATCGAGATGCTGGGGTTGCTGACGGTCAGGAGGTTGCCCTCGGTATCGAAGCTCAGGACGCCGGTACCCAGGAAGAGATCCAGGTCGGTGTCGTCGGTGGAGTCGGCGTAGTAGCGCCAGGTCGCGCCGGTGGTGGTCTTGCTTTCCAGTACGAAGCGAAGATCGATCACGACCTCGGAGCCGAGGCTGTCGAAGGTGATGAAGGTGGTGCGTGTGGAGCCGCCGTTGGCATCCTGTGTGCCGGTGAACCCGTAGGAGACGGCGTTATTGTTCTTGATGCTGGAGGCGCTAAAGAGGATCCCGTTATCTTCGCCGATGTTGCTCTCGACGAGTATCTGGCCGGCAACGATGGTGACGCCGGGTGTGGACGTCGCGGTCGTGGGTCGGGAGGTGTCGATACCCAGAATTTCGTCGAGGAACGCGGTGAAGTCGTCCAGGGTTGTGCCGAAGTCGTGGCTGTTGGTGGTATTGGCTGGCCCGATCTCGAAGGTTCGGTCGGCGATGGCGGCTCCACCCTTGGCCACGCCGGCGATGGTGATGACATCACCGAGTGCGTACAGCGCGGTCCCGGTACCGGTGCCGTCGTCCTTGAAGAGGCTGGTCAAAGCGTCGGTTCCAAGGGCCTGAGTCGTCACGAGCGCATCAGAATAGAGCACGGCACTGGTGCTGATGCTGCCGACCGTGGCGACGTCGCCGCCGGCGTTGAGGTTGCCGGCGAAAGTGACGTTCTCGGTCGCCTCGGCGATGGTCAGGACGCCGGTGGGAATGGTCAGGTTAACGAGCAGGCCCTCGACGACGTCGAAGTTTTCATCGATGCCGAAACCCTGAACGAGTCCGCCGTCGGCGTTGACGAGGTTGAAGCTGCGGTCCAGAACGAAGTTGCCCGTGCGTGTGTAACGCGTGTTGCCCTCGGTGTTGACGATGAAGAAGCCGTTGCCCTCGATAGCCATGTCGGTGTTGACGCCGGTGGGCTGGAGCGATCCGGTGGAGAAGTCGCGGGTGATAGTGCTGGTGCGTACGCCCAGGCCCATCTGTGTGGGGTTGGTGCCGCCGAGTGTGCCGGTGGGTGCCGAGCCGCTGGTGATGCGTTGTGATATCTGCGTCTCGAAAGTGATCCGGCTTTTCTTATACGCGGTCGTATTGACGTTGGCGATGTTATTGCCAGCAACCGCCAGAAGTTTGGCGTTGGAGGTGATGCCGGTGAGGCTGCTGAAGAGTGCGGTCTGTAACGCCATGATAAACTCCTGCGTGTTCCACCCGTGCGAGACGGGCGGGTGGGTGCTTGCTTGAAATACCTAACTAACTACTTGCCGGTCGCTTCCGCGACGATGCGCCTAAGTGACGCGTTCTGGATTGATTCGATGCCGGTCAGTGGGGCGAGTGCGTCGATCTTCGCCGTTTGTTCGGGTGGTTTGACGTTGTCTGTCGGGGTGGTGGGGTCTACACCTGTCAGTGGATCTAGCTTTGTATTGATCTGACTTCCGGGCTGCCTTGCGTCTGCCAAAAGAGAATCGAAGCTGAGCGATTCGATCGGCGGCTTGCCGGGGCGTACACCTGTGGTCGGCACGGGGCTGACCGCTGGCATGAGCATCCGTAATAAGTCGCCGCCGTTAGACACGTTGAATCCTTCTATAAGTCCGGTTAATTATTTCTGCACATCCGAGAACCGCGTCACGGCCCCGGCTGAAAGTTTTTGGCCTGTGTCCAGTTCGAGGATCAGGTCGTCCTCCTCGGTCACGACACTGGTGACGACGCCCTCTACCAGTGCGTTGTTCTTATCGAATCCGCTGACCATCTTGCCGACCAGCGCGCTGGAGTTGAGGATGATGAGGTTGCGCAGCAGTTGCTGGACGATCTGTGTGTCCAGGTCGCCGAGGTTCCCGACGTCGGTGATGCGTGAGGCATCGATACGGCTGCCGTCGGTGAATTTGAGGATGGGGTTGCCGTTCTCGATAACAAGGGATTGCACGACACCTTCGACAACCTGGTTGTTGGCATCCAGCCCCTTGACGGATTGCCCGATCAGGCCGCTGGCGGAGGAGATGGCGTTCTGGTCAACCATGGTTTGGAGCTGTTCCTGCAGCGAGACCTGGCTTTCGATGTTACGCAGGCTGGACAATTGATCGAGGATGGCCGAAGAGTCGCTGGGCGCGAAGGGGTCCTGGTTGCTCAGTTCTGCGACGAGGATATTGACAAACTCTTCGCTGGAGAGGTCCGCAAACGCGGTGCTGTTGCGTTGGGTTGGTTGTGCGGTGGTGATCCCGCCGATGGCGCCTGCTGACATAGTCTGGTACTCCGAAGTTCACAAAGCCGGTGTTACGGCCCTGATGTATCTGTGTTAATTACGCGGCGTGGTTGAGTTCTTGCTCGAAGCCGGTCTGTTCTTCTGATGCCTGTTGGCCTTGCTGGTTGTCACCTTGGCGTGTGAAACTGCCGCGGCTTCGTCCGTCATTGGGTTGGCCGTCACGGTCGGACTGTGATTCGTTGTGGAGGTTTGATCCGGAGGTTTGATTCAGGGTTTGTACGCTGAGGCGTTCGACTGACAAACCCTGCTGCTCAAGCGAAGTGCGGAGATGGGACATCTGCTGGTTCAACAGTGTGCGTGTCGATTCGTTTTGGGCGTGGAACTGTGCGTTGACCGTGCCGTTTTGCATCTGCAGTTGTATCCGAACCGTGCCCATATCCGGGGGGGTGAGTCGGAGTGTGACCGCACCGCCCTTTTGCAAGACGGCGTTTTGCAATCCGCGAGCGATCCGTGCGGTGTTGAGCTGGGTGTTGCTTGCGTCCTGTGCCTGTGTGGTGGGGGCGGCTTGTTGTGCGGAACCGGTGGACGTGGCCTGGGCCTCACCGGCGACGGGCGTCTGGACGCTGGCGGCGATGTCGATGCCTCCGATCGCGGTCGATGCAGTGGGGGCGAGTGTTTGCGTGGTTGTTGTCTGCGATGTTTGTGTATTGCTGTTAAGCGAGCTTTGATCCTGAGAAGGGGTGTCGCGAGTGCCGGACTGATTGGTGTCACTCTGCCTTGCTTCGGCGACGACGGCCAAACGTTCGGTGGATGCGGAAGGCTGGTTCTGTGTGGTCGACTCAGTGTTGGTTGCCTGCGTGTCCTTGCTTTGCTGAGGCTGAACAGGGGCTGCGGTCAAGTTGGACACGGCCTGGGTCGACTGTTGACTGGGGGTTGTACTGGCCTGTGTTTCCTGGGTGTCTTGCGTTGCCTGTGCGTTCTGTGTGTTTACAGCCTGTGTGTTCACGACCTGTGTCTGCTGAACTTCAGCGGGCTGGTCAACGACGACGGCGGCTTGCGTGGCAATCACTTCACTTGTCTGCACGGTGGTCTGTTGTAGAAGCAGTGTGTCAGTCTGGGCGGTGGCGGTGGTTGTCTGAGACTGTTCGGCCTGAGTGTCGGTATCGGTTGCAGGCTCGGTTGATGTGTCGTTCTGATTGGTGTCTGATGAGTCGGTGGACTGGGCTTGATCGGTTTGCGTATCCGTCGAATCGGATTGTGTGTCTACAGGTGCTTCACTGTCGGTGGGTGTGGTTGCCTGATCGATAGGCGCGGCTTCGTCGGTGTGTTTCACGACGGGCGACTTGTCTGCGATCGGTTCGGGTTTGCTGAAGCGCTCGCCGGCATCTTTGAGCTGGCGGTCGAACTGCGGGCGATCTGTCTGCGCGGGCGGTGCGGCCTTGCGCGGGAGGAGCAGGTCGGTGACGTTCTGATTAAAAACGGTCAATAAGCTCATGATTGATTCTCGACAGGGGTTGTCTGCTGGCCGAGCGTGTACTCGCCACGCTTGCGGAGTTTTTCGAGCAATTCAGTAGCCTGGGGGACTTCCTCGGGCGCCTTGAACTGCGCCAGGACCTTGCCTGCTTTTCGGTTACTCATCGAGGCGAGGTATTCCACGACCTGGTCGATCTTCCCCAGTGACATCAGGGTTTGGAAGGCCTGCTTGGTCTGCTTAGGTGATTGGGTTTCGTAGAGCTTGACGACCTGCTGAAAGTTTTCATCGCTGGTCTGGTCGGCGCGGTCCTGGATCCACTTCTCGAAAGCGGCACGTTCTTTTTCCAGTTCGGCGACGCGGCGGTTGTGGTCTGCCTTGAAGCGGGCCATCTCTTCACGCAGAGCTTTGTTCTGGTCGTTGAAAAGGTTGATGCGTTCTATGGCGGTCTGGTCGGCTTGTGTTGTTTTATCAAACTCTTCACGCAGGGTAGTCGGGCCTTTGCCGGTCGATTCCAATCGGGCGAGTTGATCGCGTACCTGCTTGCTTTTTTCTTTCAGGACCAGCATCTCTTCCGCTTGCGCGGCTTCTTCGTCGAGGGTCAGCTCGAAGGTATCCATGGCGGCATTGATGCGTTCCATGTTGATGTAGCCGCCGGAGTATTTATAGCCGACGTAGCCTGCCGCGAGGAGCAGGTTGAGAATCATGGACCCGACAAAGAAATACCAGATCATCTTCACGAGGCACCACCGATCATCAGGCGGTATGCGTATCTTGTAGTCGCCAGTTCATCCATTTCGTTTGTTTCGCGTCGGTTCTGCTCGTAGCGCCACTGAGTCTCATGATTTTCACGGAGCAGTTCCAGGCTCTTTCGTTGTTTGGTTGCATCAAGGAGTGTTTGGCGGGCCTGATCGATCTGTTTCTCGACGCCAGCGAGACGGTGAACGATCTGCCGGGCGCGTTGCGATGCGTGGCCGGAGTAGCGTGCGAATTGCCCGACACGGGTGAGGTCGACCTTGCCGACCAGGCCGTCGGCCATGGCTTGTTTGGAATCGCGGATGGTGTCTTGCATATCTCGTATCTGGTCGTGGAAGATCATGCGTGTGCGCAGGTGCTGTGCGAGTTCGCGCTGCCGCTGGTCTTCCTCCCTGCGGTGATGCGCCAGTAAGGTCTGGAACCTGAATTGGAATTTAGCCATACCGGGTTCTCTTTAAGGCCTGGCTCCGCCAAGCCCGTGTGTAAGTCAGCGCGGCGCGGGTGCGACGGGCTGACGGGTGCGTTGGTTGATCTTCTGCTGTGCTAGTTTGGTCTGTTGGATCAGTGCGAATAGTTGTGAGCGTGCGGTGTCGAAGTTGGCGGCACCCTTAACTTCGTTTCGGCCCTGCTGAAGGAGACGATCGACCGCGGGCTTGCAGGCGATGGCGAGGTCGAAGTCGGGGTTGGAGCCGGGGGCGTAAGCGCCGATGTTCAGGAGGTCTTCGACCTGCTGGTAGCTGTGGACGAGTTTGAGGACTTCGCGTTTGGCGGCCTGTTGGTCCGGGCCGGTGACGTCGTCGGACACACGGCTGATCGAGGAGAGCACATCAATCGCGGGGTAATGGCCTTTTTGTGCGAGGTCACGGGAGAGCTGGATGTGGCCATCGAGTATGCCGCGGCATGCGTCGGAGATCGGCTCGTTGATGTCGTCGCCCTCGACGAGGACGGAATAAATGCCGGTGATAGAACCCTTACTGGTTCGTCCGGAACGTTCGAGCAGGGTCGGCAGCATGGAAAAAACACTGGGCGGGTAGCCCTTGGTCGCAGGTGGTTCGCCGGCGGCGAGGCCGACCTGGCGTTGCGCCTGGCAGAAACGTGTGATCGAGTCCATGATGAGCATGACGTCCAGGCCCGAGTCACGGAAGTATTCGCTGATGGTGGCGGCCACCACAGCGGCGCGGATGCGTAAGAGTGCGGGTTGATCGCCGGTGGCGCAGATGACGACGCTGCGTGCAAGACCTTCCGGGCCGAGGTTGTTATCGATGAAGTCGCGGACCTCCCGGCCGCGCTCGCCGACCAGGGCGATCACGCTGACATCGGCGGCGGTGTGCCTGGCCATGGTGCCCAGGAGGGTTGACTTGCCGACGCCGGGTGCGGCGAAGATACCGATACGCTGGCCACGCCCGATCGAGTGCAGAGCATCAATGGCACGCACGCCGGTTGCGAGGGATTCATTGATCAGTGGGCGGTCAAGGGGATCGATCGGTGGCGGGATCAGGGATCGTATGATTGTGTCACAGAGAGGCCCTTTGCCATCCATCGGCCGGCCCATCCCGTCTAAAACTCTTCCTAATAAGGATTCACCGACCCGAACGAATGGCGAAAAGTGTTCGGCAACGACATGATCCCCGCGCCGCACGCCGGTGGTCGGGCCAAGGGGCATGATGATGGTCTGTTCGTGATCGAAGCCGACGACTTCGCCGTCGAGTTTGTTAAAAGATGAGTTTTTTTCGCGGATACCGACCATCGCCCCGATCGGCGCGGGCAGGTCGGTGACACGGAGCGCAAGACCGCGCACTTCTGACACCCTACCGCGCAATTCCAGCGGGGCTGCGTGATCCAAAATCCGTAATTGGTCGGTCAAAAGACTCATAGACATCCTCACCCCGCGAATGGCATGCCAGACAACGCCCGGTCCGGTCAGCCCCTGGACAACTCCCGGCTATGCTCCCTGCCCCGGATCGTTGTCGGGATCGGGATCGGGCAAGGGGTCGATCCCTTGTTGTGGAAGCGGGTCATCGGTGTCCAGGTAATCGGTCGCGATCTGGTCAGGCGGGCTGTCGAGTGATAGATCGGGCAAGGGGCCGGGCTGGGTGTCCACGTCGGCATCGGTGTCAGCGGGGAGGATCAGGTCCACGACCCGGCGTATTTGTGTCTCGATGGTCGCATCGATCTGGCCTTGGCCGTAGGACACCAGGCAGCCGCCGGCGCTGACGTGCGCATCTTCGGCGAGGTGGATGTGTTCGAGGTGGTCAAACTCGGCAAGGAGTTGAGGCAGCGCCTGGGAGATGATGGCCAGGTCTGCGGGATTCACGCGGACCGAAACGTCCATCGGCCTAAGCACCAGGGCCAACGCACCGGCAACCTGATCCACAACCACGGAGGGATCGACCTCGATGACGCGATGCACAAGACGTTCTGCCATTTTCAAGGCAAACTCGGTAACGACCTGCCGGGCTTCGATAGCCATGCCCTTGGTCTGCGCATCCCATTGCTCGGCGACGTCGGACCAGGCGGCGTGGAGTTGGGCGAACTTCTCACGGAACTCTTCAAGGGCTTCTTGGCGGCCTTGCTCGCGCCCTTCGGTGAGGCCTTGCTCGTACCCGGCGGTTTTGCCTTGCTCAAGGCCGATCTGCTCTGCGCCCGCAACCAGATCCTTGGCTTTAAGCTCGGCCTCGGTGACGATCGACGCGGCTTTGTCCTCGGCGACCATCCGCAAACGCGCCGCCTGCCGGCCCAGATCGCCCAGGTCCAGCACCACCGCGTCTTTGGCGAACCCGATCGTGTTGTGTGCTTTGATGACAGACATTGTTGGAGCCTTTAGCTGTTAGCTCTTAGCGGTTAGCACAGAGCATAAAATCTTAAACGACCATTTCGCCAGCACCGCCTCGGCCGGAGATGATGATTTCCCCGGCGTCCTCGAGGCGACGGACGACATCCACGATCCGCTGTTGCGCTGATTCGACGTCGCTCATACGGACCGGGCCCATGTATTCCATATCTTCGCCGATCATCGTGGCGGCACGCTCGGACATATTCTTGAATACCTTGTTCTTTAGATCCTCGCTGGCGGTCTTGAGTGCGATAGCCAGTTCGTCGTTCTCGACCTCCTTGAGGACGGCCTGGATACCCTTGTCATCGACGAGGTTGATATCTTCAAAGACGAACATCAGGCGGCGTATTTCTTCGACCAGGTCGGGGTCCTCGGCTTCGAGGCCTTCCATGATGCCTTTTTCGGTGGTGCGATCGACGAGGTTGAGCATCTCGGCGACGGTCTCGACACCGCCGATCTTCTCGAAGCTCTGGCTGAGCATATTGGCAAGTCGGGCTTCAAGGCCTTGCTCAACTTCCGAGATAACCTCGGGGTTGGTCTGCTCCATATTGGCGACGCGCTTGACGACCTCGATCTGTTTGGGGCCGGGCAGGCCGCCGAGTATTTCGGAGGCTTTATGGTGAGCGAGGTGGCTGACGATCAGCGCGATGGTCTGCGGGTGTTCGTCCTGGATAAAGGTGAGCAGGTTCTGCGACTCGGCTTTCTGAAGGAACGCGAAGGGTGTGCGTCGGACCTGCTGACTGATCTGGGCGAGGATACGCTCCGCGTCCTTAGGGTCCAGGCTCTTCATCAACAAGGTACGGGCGTAGTCCAGCCCGCCCTCGCGTGCCCAGTTCTGCGCAACCGCCAGATCGTAGAACTCGTGGAGGATGGCGTCGCGTGTTTTTTCGGGCACCTGGCTGATGCTCGCCAACTCGCGCGTCACCTCTTCGACCGACCTTGGATTCATTCGGCTGAGCACCAGCGACGCGGCTTCCTGATCGAGCGCGAGCAGCAGCACGGCTGCTTTCTTCACACCGGGCATCTCGTCGATCGATTGGCTTAGTTCGGGGTCTTGTATCTGCGCCATGGTGGTTAAACCCAGGGGGTTATTCGTTGGTCGTTACCCATTTGCCTAACAATCGACTGGCCTCGGCCGGGTCGGCGCGGACCATGTCGCCGATCTGCTCAGCGATACGTCGGGCACGCAGGTCGTCTTCATCGAGTTCCACACCCGGCATGGAGGCCTCGGACTCATCGGCCTCACCGATCAACTCCTCATCGGAAGGCAGTGACGGTGGGACGCCCGCCAACTCTTCGATGCTGGGTAACGATTCGGGTCGGGTGGACTTGCGTACCATCCCGAACATCAGTCCCAAGCTCGCCAGGCCAAGGAGTGAAAGCCCCGCCGGCCCGGCCCAGCCTGAGTCGAACATCATGCCAATCGCGCCACCGCCACCTTCCGTCATCAACGCCAGCGTGTCGGGGACCATGTCGACCTGGACCGTGCCTTGCACATCGGCGAATGTCAGAACCTCGATCCTCTGCTCGATATTCGCTAGCTGGGGTGTGATCAGAGGCGCGAGTGCCGCGTCGTCGGGTTCGCCCTGCGAGTCGGGGTTCTGCTGTTTGTACTGTGTGACGAAGAAGCTGCGTGGCACGTTGACGGCGACGTTGATCTGCTTGACCTGGTGGCCGGTGCGCGTGGTTTCTTGTGTGAGGACGACCGGCTTGCTCTCGAAGAACTCGGTGTCTGTGATGTTACTGGTCTGCTCACGTCCGCCGCCACCGCTGCCGTTGATCGACAGGCCGGTGTTTGAGCGCGGACCAGGTTCGCCGGCGTCGGCGATATCGCGGTTGACGGTTTCTTCGGTGGATTCCCGCTTGACCGGCTGGTCCGTTTCGTACTCCATCCGGCGTTCGTGCTGGGCGGCGACGGAGTCCATCAGGACGTTGACTCCGACACGGACGCCGGGGATGTAATCCAGGATGTTCTCGATCTCTTTACGTTTACGTTCCTCGATGTTCCGCTTCACCTCCAGCGCACTGGAGGGGAGCATATTGGACGGGTCAGAAACCTCGACGCGTCGGCCTGTGCGGGCATCGACGATCTTGACGTTGGTGATATCCAGACGGGCGACAGCGCCACTGACCAGCGAGGCGACGGCGTCGGCCATGGCGGTATCGACCGGCCCGGTGGTGGTCTTGATGTTGACCATGGCGCTGGCGGCGACGTGTCGCTTGCCCAGGCTGTCGCGGCCCGGATCGACCATGACGTCGGCGGACTTGATGCGGTTGATGTTGGAGATCACGCCGCTGAGAAAACGTGCGCGGGCGATGTTGGATCGTTCTGAACGGCTCTTGTCGGTCTCCCAAGGCGAGGCGCTCTCGAACATCTTGTCCAGAGCGCTTGCGGGGTTATCGCCTAACAGGTCCCCTTGGGCAAGCAGAAGATATGCCTGGTGCTGACTTTCAGCGGGGACGCGGATCATCCCATCGACGGCCTTGGCTTTGATCCCCGCAGACCCGAGGTGAGCGATCGCCTCGGTTGAGTTGGCCCCGGCCAAACCGACCGTGACGGTTTCCTCGTCCCCGGCCCATAGCATCATCAACGCCCCAGCCAATACCAGGATCACCACGCATGCGGCGACCAACGCCTTGACAGGCAGGCCGACCCCGTCCATCTGCGCCCCGATCTGGGTCCACATTCTTTTGACAAATTCCATCACCGGCCTCCATGCCGAGTGAGCCTTTAGCGGTTAGCCATTAGCTTCAAACCTTAAGCGATCCATCGCTTTTATTTCTATCCGTGCTACCAGCTAAAGGCTAACAGCTAACGGCTTATTCCTACACGCGTATCTGTTTGATCTCGTCAAAGGCGTCCTGCATCTGGTTGCGTACTTGTAGCAGCATCTGGAATGCGATGTCGGCTTTCTGTTTGGCGATCAGAACATTGTCCATGTCGTCTCGCTTGCCTGAAACGATGTCTTCGATGGCGATCTCCGCGTCCTGCTGAAGTCGGTTGACCTGATTGAGCTGTTTCATCAGCGCGTCCTTAAAACTTGGACCGCCTGCCCCAACGGTTCCGTCGGCACGCCGGGCATTGGAGCCTGCGGTCGATCCGGGTCGGATCGGCGAAGCGCCTTGCGATGCGTTTATCAGTCCTACGGGGTCGGTCATCGTGTGCTATCCATCCAGACTTTCAAGCCTTGCCGGTGTGTCCGGCTGATCGCATGTTACCTAACGTACTACGCCAACAGTCGCAAGCTGGCTTGCATCATTGCCTTGGTCGCTTCGGCGGCGGTGATGTTCGCTTCGTATGCCCGGAAGGCCGCCATGGCGTTGATGATCTCAACCTCGGGGCTGATGTCCGGATACTTCACCATGCCGGTATTGGGATCTGCATAGGGACTGCCCGGCTCGTACTTCTCGGTGAATGCCGGCTGATGCAGGATCTCGCGGACGTGAACACCATCGGCTTTACCACTGGTCGGATCGCCCTGAGCGAGAACAGCGATGCGGCGCTGAAACGGTGCGTAGCTACCGCCGGCATCTTCGATGGCCTGCGCCCCGGCGATATTCGCGGAGATCGTCTCCAGCCGCGTCCGTTGTGCGACCAGTGCCGATGCCGATACGTCTAATGCGCCAAACATTTAAGAAGCCTTTAGCTGTTAGCCATTCGCTGTTAGCCAATGGCGGTGAATCGTTCTTCTTTAGCTACTAGCTAACGGCTAATAGCTGACTGCTGACTGCTGACTCAAACCCTTCCGCGGATCGCCATTTTTAGCATGTCGAACTCGTTTTTGAGTATCTGCAGGCCCGCGTTGTGGGCCATGGTATTTTCTGCCAGGTGCTGCATGGTGCGTTCGACGTCGGCGTTGGTGCGGTCGTGGAACATGATCCCGGTGTCGGCAAAATCGGGGGTGAAGGTTGCGCCGCCGCTATGGAATCGTGTCTGCCGGGTATTACGCATGTTCAGGATGCCATCGACGGGATTGGCACCGGAGCGGCGTCGGTCTTGGATCGCGTCACGGAGGCCTGCCTGAAACTTCATGGGGTCCAGGTCACGGGCGCGGTAGAACGGCGTCTCGAAGTTGGCGATATTGTTGACAATAACCTTGTGGCGGGCACCGGTAAATTGAATCAGACGCTCGACGGACTGCATCGAACCACTTGTAAACATCTTACTAATCATGCCCGCGTCTCCATGAGGACAGCACCCCGAGCACGGGACACTACCCCAACGGACCGGCAATCGTCGTGCCAGAGCGGCATGGGGGATTGTGGATAGCGGATGGGGGATTGACTCCCGGCAAGGCGGCGCGGCCGCGCAAAAATTGCGCTGTTGCCGCGCGAAGATTGCGCGAGGCGTGTTAAGAGTTGCGCGTTGTTGGGGTCAGATAGTCTGGGCAACGAGGTTCATCTCCTTCCACTTCTTGAGTTTCAGCCCAAGCGTGCGGACGCCGATGCCAAGGGCTTTAGCGGTGCGCATCCGGTTGCCGGAGAAGTAGCCGAGGGTCTGGACGATCTGCTCGCGTTCGACCTCTTCCAGGCGACGGATGTTCCCGGTCGATGCGGGAGCGGGGGCGACGGCCATCGTTGCGGGGGCGGCAAAACGCGAGTGAACAGGCACCGGGACGGTGACGGGCTGGCCGGGCGGTTGAATCAGGATCGTCGGCTCCGGTGCGATCAACCAGGGCTGGATAAGCCCGGCCTTAATCACCCGGCCACGGCTAAGCACGCTGGCTCGCTCGCAGATATTTTGCAACTCACGAACATTGCCCGGCCAAGTGTACTGCTTCATCAGATCGATCGATTCGTCGTCGAAGCGCTTGGGTTCCCGGCCATCACGCATGGCAAGCTGCAGGAGGAAGTGCTCCACCAATAGCGGCACGTCATCGGTCCGCAGGCGCAGCGACGGCAGGACGATCGGCAAAACATTCAGGCGGTAGTACAAGTCCTGACGGAACGCACCCGAGGCGACCGCGGCGGTGAGGTCGCGGTTGGTCGTGGCGATCACGCGGACATCCACCTGCATGGTCAGGCTCGAACCGACCCGCTCGAAGCTCTGTTCCTGAAGCACACGCAAAAGTTTGGCCTGGAGTACGGGGCTGATCTCGCTGATCTCGTCGAGCAGAAGGGTTCCGCCGTCGGCCAACTCGAAGCGGCCCTTGCGCATCTGGTCGGCACCGGTGAATGCGCCGCGTTCGTGCCCGAACAATTCGCTTTCCAGGAGGTTGCTGGAGAGTGCGGCACAGTTCACCGCGAGCATGACGTTGTCACGGCGGGAGCTGTGCGCATGGATGGTGCGGGAGACGACTTCCTTGCCCGTGCCGGATTCGCCACAGATCATGACCGTGCCGTTGGACCCGGCGATCTGGTGGATCTGCTGCGCAAGTTGCCGCATGACTAAGCTCTTGCCGACCAGCGCGGGGGTGTCGCCCTGCGGGGCGGTGACGGTGCGGAGCGCTGCGTTTTCGCGGAGGAGTCGGCTGTGTTCGACAGCCCGACGCATGACCATGACGAGTTGATCGCCCTCGAAAGGCTTCTGGATGAAGTCGAATGCGCCTTTCTTCATAGCGGCAACGGCGTCGTTGACACTGCCGTAGGCGGTCATAAGCACGACGGGGAGCTGATCATCGGCCTGCCGCAGGCGTGCGAGCAGTTCCAGACCGTCAATCTCGGGCATCTTCAAGTCGGTGATAACCGCAGCGGGCCGATGCTTGGCGACCATGCTCAGCGCGGTGTTTCCGTCGGAGGCAACCACCACGCCGTAGCCGGCGCGTTGCAGTGTTGTGCCGACACTGTCGCGCATCATTTGTTTGTCATCCACGACCAGGATCTTGTTACTCATACACATGCTCCGGCGAATACAGTTTTATCTGCTGGGTCTACGGGGGTTATCTGGTTGGCGGGCAGGCAGATCTCGAAGACTGCACCGTGTTCAGCGTCGGGGTTGTCGGTGACGCTGACGCTGCCGCCGTGAGCATCGACGATGCGGTGGACGATGGCGAGTCCAAGCCCGGTGCCGGTGGCGCGGGTGGTGAAGAACGGGTTGAACAGGCGATCGACGGTGTCTTCATCCACGCCCGGGCCTGTGTCGGCGATTGTGAAGGTCAGCCCCGCCTCATCTTCGCGGGCATCAAGTGTGAGTTCACGCCGGCCCGGGACCAGCGCCATAGCATCAACCGCGTTACGCACCAGATTCAGTAGTGCCCGGTGCAGCATCTGCGGGTCGGCAAAAACGGCGAGGTCGGGCGTATCTATATATAGCTTGGTCACGATGATGTTGGCCCCCAGGATCGCCGGACCGTGAGCCGCGAGGACACGGTCAAATACCTCGGCTACGGATAGTGATGCATGGGCGGGGTTGACCTCACGGGCAAAGCTCAGGACATCCCCGACGATGCCATCGAGGCCGCGGACCGCCGAGGCGATCTCACCTGCACAGCGAAGCGGCTCCGGAAACCGTTCGGCGTGGCCTTGCAGGTCTTGGGAAATCATGGACGTGTAGAGCTGGATCGCCGCCAGGGGGTTACGGATTTCATGAGCGATGCCCGCAGCCATTTCGCCAAGCGCAGAAAGGCGTTTGGAGCGTTGGAGTTGTGCGTCGGCTGACGCCAATTCACAGCGGAGCCTGACAACCTCGGCCTGAAGGGATTCGTGGCTTTTCTGGAGCCTGTCGGTGACCTGGTTATAAGCCTGGATGATCTCAGCGAGGCCGTCGGCATCGAGCATGGCGGCGGGCGCATCGGCACGATTAGCATGCAACGAGTCTTGCCCGGCGAGCGGCTCGGCTGGATGTTCGATTTGTTGGGTTTGCTGTGTCATCCGTTGCTGTGATTGGGTAAGCGGGTTGATCCGCGTGGTTGTCATCCTTGATGATCGGTAAAGGTGGGTATTTTCGGGGCGGTCTTCGGTGGGCCGTAGGCCTGGATCGCGCGGTTGGCCCGGTTGACCTGATTCATCTGCGTGCCGATATGGGCCTGAACACCCTTCAACTCAACACGATCGCGTTCGTCCTGCTCGACCACCTCGCTGAGCATCTGTCCAATCTCATCGAGGATTTTGCCGACGCGCTGGCGTTGTGCGGGATCGATCACCTCGCAGATGGATGGCCAGCTCTCGCGGTAGGGCACGACTTGGGCGTTGGATTTAGAAAGGCTGTCGATCACCGACTGGCGTTTGGATAACAGAGCCAAGAGGTCTTCGGTTGAGCCGGCGCGGATGCACTGGGCCTGCTGACTGCTTAGGGATTTAAGCTCGCGATAGTGTTCGCGTTGCTCGGCAAGCAGTACAAGCAGCGCGGTCGCTTGTTGTGACGGGTTTTCCTGCGTTTTTACGGTCATCCATGACCTCGATTCGGGTTTCGGTGTCGGCACCGTGTCCGGCCGGGCATCCTGCCCTGGCACTGTTACTATCGGCCATTCTTGCCGTGGAGCGCAATTTCTTACACTTCACGACCCAACACCCCCGGATTTCCCCCCGGATTGCCCCCGGATATCCCCGCAAAACCCCCTCACTTTCCCCTCCGAATACCCCCGACTTACCCGCCGCTCACCCGCCGCTCACCCCCGGCTTACCCCCCCGCCGCATTGGCCTGACTGCTGAACAGGTTCCGCTCGCTGGTCCAGCGGAGCCAGTCCTCCCAGTGTTCACGTTTCATCGGCAGGTTCTCATCTTCAAACGCTTCATCAGGGATCCGCTCAAGCTGGCGGCGGGCATTGTCATTGGCGATCTTGGCCTGCTTGAACTGGCCAAGCTCACAGTAGGCGTTGACGATCTGGATGCGTGCGACCAGCGATGCGGGATCGTCCGAGTAATTATTCGCAGCCGTGTTGTAGAGCTGGATCGACTGCTCAAACACCCGGCGATCGTAAGCACAGTTGGCCTGATAGAAATAGGCGTTACGCAGGTACAACTCTTCAACCGGGTCCAGGCGGGAGTCCATGGCCTTCTTGGCTTCCAGACCATTGATCGCCTGGCTGTAAAGGTCTTGAGCCTGTTGGAGACGATCATTACGTTCGGCTTCAAGACCCTGTTGTGCAGCGTGGGACTGCGTGGACGTCATCTGCTGATCTAAAGCGGGGACACTTCGCCGGTTTGCATCGGCAAGCAAAAATCGCAGTCTGGGGCCTTCATCGGTCAGGCCGTAGCGTTGAACCGCCTCGGTCAGCAACTCGATCGCCCGGGCATAGAGCGTGGGATCATCTCCACCCTTGCGATGGTAGAGCCGACCCAGTTCGATCAGAGCCTGACGGTACTCGCCGCTGTCGGGGGTGATAGCTTCATGATCGTCGATCACCGTGGTCAGGGTTTCGATGGCTTTGTCGGTCTGCCCTACCGCGTCAAGGCACTTGGCCATGAGAACTAGGCTGCTGTAGGTTTCGGGGCTGCGGGGGTAATCTTCGATCAGGCGTTGGAACTTCGCCAGCGCCGGCTCGTACTGACGGTCGGCCATATACGCCCGGGCCAGATTACGGATCGCACGGAGCCGTTTAGGATCGCCGTGGCGAGTCTGGATGAATTGCTCATAGACGCGGATCGCATCGTCCCACATCTGAGCCTTGTCGTAGTTTATCGCCGAACTCCACAGGCTCTGGCCGTGCCGATCGTTGTCTTCGACCGTGACCAATGAGGCGTGTTCGTAGTAGTAATCCGCAGCAAGGGCGTAGTAGTCGGCCGCCTGTTGATTAGCAAGACGCTTGGCCTGGGCGGTCAACGGGGGTTGCCCGGGTAGGCGCTGCGTCGTGGCGAGTACCTCGTCCCGGCGTTGGTCTGCGATGTGCTCACTGGTGCTCGCCAGGTTCAGCAGCAATTCCTTGGAAAGGTTGTCACCCTGCAGCAGCGCCAGTATATCCAGGTAATCCTTAGCCAGATCAAACTCGTCCAGATCCGCAGCACGCTCGAACTGCGTGTTGATCGTATCGGCGGCAACCTTGCGCCGAGGATCCCAGGGACGTGTCTGCTCGAGCATCTCACGAACCGCCAGATCGAAATAACTGCCAGCCGCCGCATGATCGCCGAGCCTGGCTTCGCAATCCGCACGACCGAGCAACGCGGAGATGTGACCGCTTGCCGAAGAAGGATAACCCTCCTCAGCAGATCGGAAATACTCCAACGCCTCCTCGATCTGCTGCCCGGTCACCTGCGCCAACGCCAACTGCCCCAAGCCCACAAGAATATCCGCGTTCAGATCATCGGTCGGGCCGACCCGGCGCTGGGCATGAAGGAACCGTTGCTCGGCATTCTGGTAATCATCGATCGCCTGATATGCCTGCGCCAGCTTCACGATCAACGGCCCAAGATCGCCATCACCGTCGCGAGCTGCAAGCCTCTGGATATGCCGCAGCAGATAGTTGATCGCGGTCTGCGGGTTCTCCGTCTCAAGGAACAAAGACGCCTGGAAACCGTGAGACCATATCTCCTGCCGCCGTGCGATCGCGGGGTCGGCGATGGCTTTGATATCCTCACGGAAACGTTTAATCAACGGCTTCAACCCGTCCATATCCACACCCGGGCGATCGTCATGTCGGCGTTCGATCATGTCCCGGACAATCAAATACCGCTGCGCCGCCTGCGTCCCGGTCATCTGATCCAGCAAGCCAAGCGCCAAGCGGTCCCTGTCTAACGCGACCAACGACCGGATGTAATTGCGAAGTGACGACCCCGCAAGCTCGTGGCCCTGCTCCCTGGATTTATCATATAGCTCGACGATATTCTCATACTTCGGGATCGCAGCCTGGACGCCGTACCGCCCGACCACGCCAGCCTTGTAGAGTTGCTTAAAAGCCAGGTCGCCGTAGAGCTGATAGAAATAGCCCAGCTCAGATATCGGAGCTTCATTCATGCGCTCCTTGATCTTAACCAGCACCCCCTCAGCCTCTTCCAACTTGTCTTTTTCAAGATACGTCTGCGCGTTCGCCAGCTTGCCATGAAAATCGTCCGGGTCTTGCCCCGGCAGCGAAAGATACACACCAATCACCAACAAACCCATCCCAAACAACAGCACCGGCAACTGCCACACCTGCGCCCAAAGCACCTCATGGTTCCCGCCAGCAAGCGAGCGGTTAGACATGTCCGGGGGCATGTCCGGGGGCATGTCCGGGGGCGGGGGGGAGTCGGGTTGGATCGGGGGGGCGTCTGCCATGACTACGCCGCCTGCTCCTTAGCTTCACGTTCCAATAGCTCGCGGACCTGCTCAACGGTCAGTGTTACTTTCAGTCGCATGACCCGTTCCAGCCGTGCAAAAACCGATTCGTCGTACAACCGATGCCCCCCCGCCGTCCAGCTCACCTCATCGATCAAACCCCACTTCGTATAATTGTGCAGCGTCTGTCGGCTCAACCCCGTCGCCGTCACCAACTCCCCCACCTTGTAACGCTTAGGCGGCACAACCAACCGCCCCACCGTCCGCCGGGCCGACACCTCCAACCCAGGGCTATCTATAGATACGATTGACATCATCCCACCATGCAAAATAAACACATCGAACAATCAAACTGAACCTACACCACCCCCACCCCACACCCACAACCCCCATTCAACGGCATGGGCCGGTAATTAGTCGTATCGTCAAACTAACCGTAAGTGCGTTAATAAGGATAGAGTTACACGAATTTTACCCGGCACCGATTCCAACGAAATGCCCCCGGTATTATCGGACCGCGATCGCCTCAATTAGCGATAGGCCGATTCCCTGCTTTAGTGTGGCTGCTACAGAGGCCGTCTCAATTTCCTACGTTTCCTGCTTTCCCGCCTCACACTCGCCGACGCAAGACCCAAGCACACCCAAGCCCTAGAACAGCCAGCGTGCCCGGCTCGGGAAGGGTTACCACGAAGGCTTCTCGTTTGCCATCGGGGTTGGTACCTTCTCCAACGATAATCAGGCCGTCGGCAGAAATGCCGTTAGCACTGGTGAGTTTCCAGCCCATCAGATCAAGGCCAAAATCGTCAACAAGAATTTCTTGCAGCGATCGCATCCCCCCGACTTCTGTCCAGACAAAAGCTTTACTACCAGATGCGGCATTATGGCTCACCCCTACCACAACTGAACCATCCGCTGATATGGCTAACGATTCGGAACCGATGCCACCTGGCAGTTGGCCCAGACCGATTATCCCGTTGCCCGCCGTCCAGCGAAATGCCTGGAAACTGGATGTGGAACTACTGGTGCCCACAACGACCGAACCATCTGACGAAACGGCCTTCGCCCGGCTGACAAATAAGCCGCCTGGCAGATCACCCAGGCCAACCATTCCGCCTTCGGACGTCCATCGAAATGCCTCGATATTGGACCCCGAATTGCTCTGCCCCACGATGACCGTGCCATCTGCTGATGTTGCTCGCGCATCGCTGAATACGCCGCCAGGCAAACTACCCAACCCGACCATTCCTCCATCCTTCGTCCACAAAAATGCCTCGCGACCTGATGCAGACCAGCCGGTTCCCACGACTATAGAGCCATCAGATGTCGTGGCAAACGCATCACTCTGAAACTCGCCCTTGGGGAAGTCACCCAAGCCAACTAACCCAGTATCCTCCGTCCACCGAAACGCTTCACCAAAAGTGCCGGATTCAGAAAAACTTGTCCCTACAATAACCGAACCATCCGCCGACGTGGCAAACGCTCCGCTGTCAAAACCTCCACCGGGCAGACTTCCCAAGCCGATCATCCCGCCAAACTTCGTCCAGCGGAAGACCTCACTGCCGGCCGCCGATTCACTCCCCCCCACAACAACCTCACCGTCTGCAGAAATAGCAAATGCGACGCTTGCAAAACCGCCCTCTGGCAGATATCCCAAACCTTGAAAAGTCGCGCCGCCAGAATAACCCTCTACGGCCGCTACGGACAGAACCGAATAGAAAATAACGATAGGCCATCCAGACCGGATCATGATTCATTCCCCGCGTATAAGTAATTACATAAATTAATTTATCTGGCTAAAAAATATCAGATCGCATATTGCAAAACGAACGCCCCCCTACCCCTTCGCCCGCCGCCGCCTTCTCAATTCCGCATCAATAAACCCCTGCAAATCCCCATCCATCACTTTCTGCGGGTTGGGTTGTTCGTGGCTGGATTCCCCTCACCCCGCGACTTGGAATTGCATACTGCGTAAATCCGGGATGTGTTTGGAGGCGTCGAGGATTTCCAGGCCGACCAGGTTGCCTTGGTCGTCGTAGTCGAGGATCACGCCGGGCTTGTCTTCGTCGCTCTCGGCGACCTTGCCGGGAGTGAATACCACCGTCAGGGTGTCTGTCTTTGGGTCGTAGGTAACGTTCATGGCTGGCTCCGGTACTTGTCGATCTTGCTCGTGCGGTAGGCGGTAACCACCTGGGGCGGGTCGGGTTCCACATCCACAAACACCCGCAATAGATAAGGCTGGTCCTGCGGATCGGCATCCAACATCCCGTGAACGACCACCCGACCGGGACGGACGGGCAAAACCTCCAACGGGTCTGCGAGCACTCGCATCACCTCGTCCACGGCGATCTGACGTTTGGCCATCTGATCGACCGCGTGGTCGGTGATGATCGCCTGAGTTAAGTCCATTATAGCACACCATTCTCATGCCACGAAGACCTTGCGGAGTCATCAGCCCTTCGCCCGCCTGCGCCTCCTCAACTCCGCATCAATAAACCCCTGCAAATCCCCATCCATCACCTTCTGCGGGTTGGGTTGTTCGTAGTTGGTGCGGTGGTCTTTGACGCGGTTGTCGTAGAAGACGTAGGAGCGGATCTGTGTGCCCCAGCCCATGTCCAGCTTCCCGCCGGTGGCTTCGTTGAGTTCGACAGCACGCTCTTCTTCGGCGAGCAGTTCGAGCCGCCCCTTAAGAATACCCATCGCCTGCTTGCGGTTCTGTTCTTGAGACTTATGCGTCGAGCTGACGATCTGGATGCCGGTGGGTTTGTGGGTGAGGCGAACAGCGGAGGCAATCTTGTTGACGTTCTGACCACCCGGGCCTGACGAGCGTGCGAAGGCCATGATGTCCAGATCCTTGTCGTCGATCTCAACACCGCCGGTGTCGGGGAACTCAGGGATCACATCGACCGCAGCGAAGCTCGTCTGACGTTTACCCTGCGCATTAAAAGGCGAGACTCTTGCCAACCGGTGCGTGCCGCGTTCGCAGGAGAGGTAGCCGTAGGCCATCGGCGCCTTGATGTAGAGAGTGACCTCCTTAAGCCCAGCCTCTTCGCCATGAGTCTTGTTGACCTCACTTACATCCCAGCCATTGCGCTCGCAGTAGTAGAGGAACATGCGCAGCAGCATCTCCGTCCAGTCCTGAGCCTCCGTGCCGCCCTCGCGGGAGTAGATCGTGAGGTAGCAGTTGCGTGTGTCGTACTTCCCAGACAACAGCGACAGGGTTTCAAGCCGACTCATCTCCGTATCCAGCGCGTGCGCCTCGGTCAGCACCTCCGCCCGGGTGTCAGCATCATTTGCTTCCTGAGCCATCTCCCAAAGCAACACGACATCCTCGACGCGCTGCGACGCAGCGGCGAGGGGATCGACCATGGCCTTGGTGGCCTTAAGCTCGGTGACGATCTCGTTGGCTTTGTCCTGATTATCCCAGAACCCCATCTCACCCATCGAGGCCTCTAGTTCGGCGAGGCGGGCCTTCTTTGCGTCGTAGTTAAAGAGAGTCGCGGATGCTTTCCACCCGCGCCTCGAGTTCCTTCAATAAAGAGGGAACGCTTTCTATCGTGTGGGTCAGTTCAGCCATGATGGAAAGTATAGCGTGGAAGCACATCGACCGCGAAGCAGCGAAGAACGAGGAATAAGACGCCAGAGTTAGCCGCAAATGAACGCTAATACACGCAAATAGGATTGAATACCTAAACACGCAACCCGGAGTCTTGATTCGCGTTTATTTGCGTTCATTCGCGGCTGATCTTCTTACTGTTTCGCGGTTGGTTGTTCCGTGCTATCCCCAGGCACAACTTACCGTCCCGGATGATACTTCTCGTCCAGCAGCTTCCCCCATTGCTCATCGTAAGGATGCACCTTGGACGCCGGCTCATCACCGCGAAATACCGGGCGGCCCTCATTGGCCCAGGCGAAGATCGAGCCTTCGAGGTTGGTCACGTTCTGAAAACCCAGTGCCTGGATGTCCCGGGCCGCCTTCGCGGAACGGTAGCCGACCGAGCAATAGACGACAATCGCACGGTCCGGGTCGATGCCGTTAAGCACCGCACGCAGAACCTCATCGGAATCCACCAGCACCGCGCCACGCAGATGACTCACGCCATATTCCTCAGCGGCGCGCGTATCTAATAGCAGCGGCGGGTCACGCTGCGGATCGGCCTGCCATTCGGCAAGCTGCTGGGTTGTCATCATCCGCACGTCGGGGAAGTCTTCGCGCACCTGTGACAGGATGTTGTCCCAGGCCGAATCCTTCTCGCAGCCGCCGGCACCCAGGAATACCGTGACGAGGAGGCAGGCGATGCTGTTGCGGAGGGTGCAGGTGTGTTTCATAAATATTGGGGGGATACCCGAGCCTTCGCTGCGCTCAGGCTCGGCGTTGGGTGGTGATGATCTGGGGTTCAGTCACCCAATACATACGCAAAAATCAGAGGCACAACGATCGTCGCATCCGATTCGATCATGAACTTAGGCGTGTCAGCATCGAGTTTGCCCCAGGTGATTTTTTCATTGGGCACCGCACCCGAGTATCCGCCGTAGCTCGTACAGGCATCCGATGTCTGGCAGAAGTAGCCCCAGAAACGGGTGTCCAGTTTCTTAAGGTCCTGGATCAGCATCGGGACAGCACAGATCGCAAAGTCGCCTGAGATCCCACCGCCGATCTGGAAGAACCCGACGCTTGGCGAATCATCCTGATCCCCAGCCATGTTGTCCATGTACCAGGTAGATAAAGCCTGCAACTGCTCGGTGCCGGTCTTCACGCACTGGTGGTCGCGAAGGGTTCCCTTCATCACCATCGCCGTGAAGATGTTCCCGGTGGTCGAGTCTTCCCACCCCGGGCAAAACACGGGGATGCCCACCTCCGCCGCAGCGATCATCCAGGACTCCGCAGCAGGAAGCTGATAGTGGTCGTCAAGCTCGCCGCTACGGATAACATCAAAAAGGTATTCATAAGGAAACTTGCGTACACCCTCCTCTGAAGCAGCAACCCAACGCTCGATCAGTCGGCGTTCAAGGTGGCGCATCACCGTTTCAGGGATACAAGTATCGGTCACACGGTTCATCCCCCGGTCATACAGCGCCTGCTCATCGTCCGCAGAAAGCGCACGCCAATCGGCACAGTGCTCGTACTCCGCACCCGCCAACATCACAAACAAATCCTCTTCCAGGTTAGCCCCGGTGCAGGAGATCGCGTGGACCTTGCCCCGGCGGATCAGCCGAGCCAGGGTTTTACCAAGCCGTGCAGTACTCATCGCACCGGCAAGGGAAATCAGCATCTTGCCGCCAGCATCAATATGAGCCTCATAACCCTTAGCCGCAGCCACAACCTCTCGGCTATTAAAATGCAAAAAGTTTTCCTCTAGAAATCGACGAACCGCGCCCCCGCCCCCGGATGTATCCCCGGATGCTTGGAGTTCTGAGGCTGGTTTGATTTTGGGTTGTGCAGGAGATTGAGCAGGGATGATCGGCGAAAGGTCAACGCGTGAACCGGGTGCGCTGGCAGGGCTATTCCCGGGGGCCGAGGAACCGGGGGCAGGGGAGCCTGGGTTAGTACCGGGGAAACCGGGGGAACCGGGGGAAGAACCGGGGGCGGGGGAACCGGGGGCGGGGGTGGTGTGTGTGGTCATGTCATGAAACCTCCATAGCCAAAGCGTGCGGGTCCAAGCAGCCGAACATGATAACACAGAATCAGCTTAAAAGACACGAAAACACTGTAAATACAGTACCCCAAGACGTTTTCCGGATCAAAGCCCCAACACGTCTTTCATCGTGTACCGCCCAGCCGACTCACCCTTAAGCCACTTGGCAGCACGCAGAGCACCCACCGCAAAGGTGTCGCGCGTGTTAGCCTTATGCGTCAGTTGTATCTCTTCGCCAAGCGTAGCAAAACAAACCGTGTGTCTGCCGACCTCATCACCAAGTCGTAACGCATGGACGCCGATCTCCCCGGGGACGCGCGGGTCCATCCCGGAGCGCCCGTGTTTCACATCTTTATGGATATCCTTACCCGTCGCGTCGCAGATGGATTGCACCAGCCCCATCGCCGTACCCGAGGGCGCATCCTGCTTGAACCGATGGTGTGCCTCGACGACCTCGATGTCGTAATCGTCCCCGAGTTGCTTAGCGACCTGCCCCGCCAGTGCAAACAAAAGGTTCACACCCAGGCTCATGTTCGGAGCCTGCAAGATGGCGATCGACTTCGCCGCGTCATCGATAGCTTGCTGATCCTCCGTCGTCAGGCCCGTCGTTCCCGTGACCAACGGAATACCGCGTTCACGACAAAGTGTGACCACCGCCAACACCGCCGACTGCACGCTGAAGTCGATCATCACGTCGGGCTTGACGTCCAGGGTTGAACTAATCGCCACCCCCGACTCATCTTCCCCAGCTACCCGCCCAGCATCCTGCCCAAGCAACCCGCAACCGGCGTGGTCCAACGCAGCGACCAACTCAAGCTCCGCATCACCGCACGCCAATGCGACCAGACGCCGACCCATCCGCCCCGTCGCACCATTAATAGCTACCTGAATCATGACTGATCCCCATCGAATCCCCGCCGTATAAAGGCCCGACAAGCCACACAGCCCCCACCCGTGACCGCCCCCGCTGCAAGTCTGCCGCAACGATACGTTTAGAGCCTCCGCCGAGCAAGCCCGTAATATAAAATCGTCCCCACAGCAGATAGCCAGACGGGCCGACATCCCCTACAATTCAGCGCCCGGACCAGCTTGTAAGGCCCAAAACAAATCACCCCCACGAGAGCATGGCTTTGAGTTTCTTCGATAAGTTCAAAGGCGGTAGCAAGGATAAATCCTCCAGCGACGGCAAGGGTGGCGGCGGTGGCGACGGCGGCTTCAAGCGCGACCCACGCAAGGCCAGGCGGTTCTTCGAGTATGCCGAAGACACCGCCAACGCCAGCAACTACGACTACTCCATCGACTGCGCCATCAACGGCCTACGCCACGACCCCGACAACCTCGCTCAACACGAGGCCCTGCACAATGTCGCCAAACGCCGCAAAGTCAGCGGCGGTAAGCCCGCTGGCCTGGCGGATAAGATGAAGAAGCTCGGGCCTTCCGAAATAGACAAAATGCTCCACATCGAAAAACTCTGGGCCATGAACCCGCTGGACGAGGGACTCGCCGGGGACATGTTCAAGGCCGCTGTGGAAGCCTACGAAGTCGAAGATGAAGATCTGCACCTCGGAGAAATCGCGTTCTGGGTCGGCGATATCTGGCTCCCCATGATCGGGCAACAGAAAAAGCCCAGCCAGAAAAAATATCTGCTCGCTAAAGACCTCTTCGTAAAACTCGACCGCTACGACAAAGCCGTCGAAGCCTGCCGTAAGGCCGCGGCCATGAACCCCAACGACAGCAGACTTCTCTCTGAGCTTAAAGACCTCCAGGCAGAGCAGATGATGTCGGAGAAGAAGTTCGGCTCCGGCGGCGAAGGCGACTTCCGCCAGAACCTCAAGGACGGAGACGAACAGGCGGCACTGCAACAGGAAGACAAGATAAGCAAAACCGGGTCCGACGCCGAAGATATCATCGCACGTCGGCGTGCCGAATACGAAGAAGACCCGCAAGACACCGCAAGGATGCAGAAACTGGTCGATGCACTGGTCCAGCGCGAGACAGCCGAAAGCGAAAAAGAAGCGATCGAACTGCTCAAAAAATCCTGGGAAGACACCGGCCAATACCGCCAACGCGTCCGCATGGGCGACATCCAGATGAAGCAGTTCAACCGCGTCCTGCGTCAAATCAAAGCCCGCATCGAGAAAAATCCCGACGATCAGGACATGACCAAGAAGTATGAAGCAGGCAGGGTGAAGCAACTCGCGTTTGAACTCCAGGAATTCACCGACCGCTGCAAGAACTACCCAACAGACATGGGCCTGCGTTACGAGTTAGGCCGACGCCTCTTCGACGCCAAGCGGATCGACGACGCCATCGGCGCGTTCCAACAAGCCAAAGCAGACCCCAAACGCCGAGCCATGTCACACCAGTTCCTTGGCAGATGCTACCTCCAAAAAGAATGGCTCGACGAGGCCGTCGACACACTGAACCAAGGCATCGAAGCACACAAAGTCCCCGACGACCGCATGGCCCTGGAACTGAACTACCTCAAGATGCTCGCCCACATCAAGCTGGCCACTAAGAACAACGATGTCGAACAGGCACAGCAAGCACAGCAGATCGCATCCAAAATCCTCCAGACGGATATCAACTACCGCGACATCCGCGATCGCATGGAAGAAATCAAGAAGCTCACAGACGACTTGAAAAACAACGCCGGCTGATAAAGTCATCAACCACGACATCAACCGCCACGCTTCATCCGTTCTAGCTGGATACTTGCAACAACAACCGCAAAGAAAAACATGAGCAAGGAACAGGGATAAACGCTGACAAACGCGAATCGTTGCGATCTGAAAGCACCTGCTTCTTGCCTTTATCTGTGTCCATCCGCGTTCATCCCTGTTCCCAATGCTTTCTCCGTGTCCTCTTCGCCCTCAGTGGTAAGTAACCTGAATTAATCTGACCAACACCATGCAAGCCACCGCCATCATCCCCGCACGCTTCGGCTCCACACGATTCCCCGGCAAACCCCTCGCCAACAAAACCGGCAAACCCCTCATCCAACACGTCGTCGAACAGGTCCAAAAAGCCAAACTCGTGAATCGTATCGTCGTCGCCACTGACGACCAACGCATCTACGACGCCGTCCAAGCCTTCGGCACCCAAGCCGTCATGACACGCACCGACCACCAAAACGGCACAAGCCGCATCGCCGAAGCCGTACAACTCATCGAAACCCCACCCACCACCCAAAGCCCGGTCATGGCCCAACGGGCCTTGGCCGGGGTCTCCCCAACCCAAATCATCCTCAACGTCCAAGGCGACGAACCCGAAATCGAACCCACCGTCATCGACCAACTCATCCAAGGCCTAACCAACGACCCCCACGCACCCATGGCCACCCTCGCCAGCCCCTTCGCCGACGACGAAGACCCCAACAACCCCAACATCGTCAAACTCACCGTCGATCAAAACGGCCACGCCCTCTACTTCTCAAGAAGCCTCATCCCCCACCACCGCGACACCCCCACTCAAGCCTCACCCCTCGAGGCTCAAGCCTACTTAAAACACCCGGGGGTCTACGCCTACCGCCGCGACTTCCTCCTCAAATACGTCACCCTCCCCCCCACACCTTTGGAAGAAGCCGAAAAACTAGAACAACTCCGCGCCCTCGAGCACGGCTACAAAATCGCCGTCATCCAAACCACCACCCGCCACCACGGCATCGACACCCCCGAACAATACGAAGCGTTCGTAAAACGGCGACGCGACCGATAGCCGTGTCACAGAATGACGGTATCCGACACCGCTTCTGCCCCACCGTTTCTACCCCGTAATAAAGAGGAGCGTGCCATGAGATCGACAAACGGGCTATTGCTGGTTGCGACCGCGATATTGTTGGCGGTTGCATTGTCACCAGCGGGCGCGGGCGAAGAGAAGCCGCCGGGGCCATTCGATCAAGAACTATATCGCCTTAGAGCGTTGACATCCTCCACTTACTACGGCCAGTACGCGGGCAAACACGGGCGACCCGGGCCATTCGATGAGGCGCTAGAACTGATGACTTCGCAAGACGGGCAGGAACGCCGGAAGGGGGCGGAATACATATACTATGAGCACCAGAAGCTGGCGGATCGCCTGATTGAGATGGTCGAGTCCAAGGGCGAGGTGCAGTATTCAGGAGGGACGCGCCGGGCGGCTGCGGGCATGCTCGGCTTACTTCGGATGGACAAAGGGATCATCGCGCTGTCGAACAGCCTGGAAAACCGTGCGTTTCCTAACACTTTTGGCGGGATGGATAGATTTGAGCCGATCGTGCCGATCCCCGGCGCGCTGATAAGCATCGGCCGGCCGGCCGTGCCTCAGTTGGTCGAGAATCTTCGGACGAGCGACGACTGGCATATGATCGATAAATCTTGGAAGATTCTAAGCCACATTCTAGGCGGACGAGAGCGCACGCTTGAGCTGTTAGAAAAGCTCATCGCACGCGAAGCGGACCCGGCGGCGAAGGATCAACTGTTGAAAGTTCAACAAGCCGCCATCGACCACGATGAGTGGTGGACTGATGAGTCGCCGTTGTATTGACCACATGAACACCAGTGACTATCGGACCGATCTAAGGGGTCGACCGATCTAAGGGGTCGGGAGTCGATATCGTAGTATTGTGAATTCTTACGTTGCCATAGCACAGCACCTGACGCCCTTTCTACCGCCCCCCGCTTTTTCCGCATCTCCGTATATTCGCGCCCTCCGTGATATCGCCTCGCCTTCCTTTACGCCCCACCTCTTGCCGGCTCACCCATCGCCTCCTTCGCGCGCACAATTCCGTCGATTTTTCAACCAAAAATCACACCAACCCGCACATTCCTTTACCCAAAGCACAGCCACCAGTTACGACTCGTTCGCCAGCACTCTCAACCATTCCCATGCGCACAACCACAGCAATTCCACCATAAGTGGAGACGCAACTTATTCCTGGATTGATATCCGGGGCCGGGGGCGTCTGCCGACAACCTCACGACGACGATCGACAGCTACCCTGAGTATCCAAAGATTAAAAGGACCGGGACTCGAGGGCTGCCCCCACCCCCGGATGTGTGTCAGGTTTTACTTGGTACACATCCGAGAACCCGTCACTCGGAACACTTACGAATGGGACATCTGAATAACCCCCAGTTCACGGGCCGGATCAATCTGGGGGTGGGTTGATAGCGTGTGTTTTATGGGTTGATGGGTGACCCGCCAGCTTTTTCAGGCTCATCGGTGTGATCGGGGTACCCCGATC
>JAJRRS010000137.1 GCA_024279275.1 Planctomycetota bacterium
GGCTTGTGGTCAAACGCGGCGGTGATGTCGCGGTAGATCGCTTCGAGTTTGCCGGGCATGTCACGCGCCAGCGCCTCGTCGATCCCGGGCTTGTAACGGATCAAGAAATGTTCGGTTTCGATCCGGTCGTAAGCCAGCAGGTCGTTGAGCATGGCCAACTGGTTCGCCGCCCGTTTGTTAAAAGGGTCAAGCCGAGTCGCCGCCGCAAGCTCGTGTTGCGCCTCTTCATCGTGCGCCGCCTGCATCAATAGCAGCCCCAGCTCGATCCGTGGTGTCGGCCAGTTCGGTGCGAGTCCCACCGCCTCGCGCAGCATCGCCTCGGCCTGGTCATATTGACGGGCTGTAGCCAGAAACGCCCCCGTGGTGTAAGCCGCCAACGGGTTGCCCGGCGAAACCTCCTGGAAACGCTGTAGCGCCGTCCGTGTCGCCTGTTCGTCGTAAGTCAACGCGACCGCCGCAGCGTTCAGCGCGAGCAACTCCCGGTGGCTGGGGTAACGTGACAAGCTGGATTCGATCAGCGCCCGTGCCCCAGCGACATCGCGTTGCTGCAGCAGGCTCCGTGCTTCGATCAGGTCCGCCAACGGATTCGTCGGATTGATCTCGCGCAGCTTCTTAACAACCGCCGCGACGCGGTCGAAGGCGTAACCTCTAATCGCCAATCGACCCAGCCTTGACCACGCCTCGACGCAACGGCTATTGAGTTCCAGCGCCGCGGTCAGGGCATCGACGCCCTCGCGTGAGTTGTCTTTCTCGATCAACAAATCGGCCTCGGCGATCAGGGCCGGCCAATACGCCGGGTCCAGTTCCTGCCGTACCCGCCCCAGCAGATTCAACACAAGCTGATAATCCTGTGCCGGCCTGCCTTGTAGCCGTGCCAATGCCGCCAACCCCTGCGCCGCCGCGGTCAGATCAGCAGGGTCGTTGATCTCCTCGCGTCGCAGCTTGTCACGCCAGGGGGTCAACACCGCGACCGCTTGCGATGCCTGACCCAACTGCTCGTAGCCCTGCGATAACAGTAACGCCGCCTGCGCGGAGTCTTCGTCAGTAAGTAGTGCGATTAATTCGTTTGGCTCGCCACGCTCCAACGCCGCCCTGGCCCGCAGCAACACATCCACTTCGCCGTCACTGAAAACGGGGGCATCCAACTCGTAGCGCAGCAGTGCCAGCGTTGCACGCTGATCGGCGGTGAGTTCGGCCTCGTCGGGTAGGTCGTCCCATAGGCCGTGAAAGATCAGCAGGTCGATCCGGGTTTGTGCGTCATTCAACGGATCGTCGATCAACGCCTGCACCATCGCCGACGGCTCGATCGCCGGAAGCAGATCAGATTCTGCGGCGGCGGGGGAGCTGGCGGCTTCGTTGCCCTGTGCCGGGGTCCAGAAACCAGCCAACGCAGCGAGGATCAAGCAGGTCAGAGGTATCCGATTTATCATGGGCGTATCCATAACTTTAACTTCTTTACTCACACGGACCCGAGCCAGATTAGCCACGAAAAAGCACAAAAACACAAAAAGGAATGTGCGTGTAACTTACCTTGCAACATACACGACTTAGCATGACCGCCAGAGCATCGTGTTCTCTTTGTGTATTTTGTGTATTTTGTGCCTTTTCGTGGCTACTCCCGACTGATCGGTTTGTTTGACATACTTAAGATCGGCTTTTCCCATGACAGACTTGCAGAAGGACTTCTCCGACACGTTCCCGATCCTCCGGGAGATGATATTCCTCAACCATGCGGGCGTCGCCCCGATCAGTAAGCCCTCCGCCGACGCCATCCGTGAATACGCACGCCAGGCCGAGTCGATCGCCTACGTCGATGCCGGCTGGTACAAGCGGGCCAACCAGGTCAAGCAGGCCGCCGCCAGGCTGATCAACGCTCAGAGCCATCGGGAGATCGCCTTTATCCCTAATACGTCGACCGGCCTGTCTTTGGTCGCCAACGGCCTGGATTTTGAGCCGGGCGACAATGTCGTCATCACCAACGTCGAATACCCGGCCAACCGCTACCCTTGGGAAAATCTTAAACGCCTGGGCGTTGAGCTGATCGAGGTGAGGCAGCGGGCCGACGGGCGGATTCATGTGCAAGACGTCTGCGATGCGGTCACCAATCACACCCGCGTGGTCTCGATCTCCCATGTCCAGTTCGCCTCCGGCCATCGCATCGACCTCAAACCGATCAGCGAGATGGCTCACATGGCGGGGGGGTATCTGTGTGTCGATGCGATCCAGAGTGTGGGCGTGTTGCCGGTGGATGTGTTGGCGTCAGGAATTGATTTTCTTTCAGCCGACGGCCACAAGTGGATGCTCGGGCCGGAGGGCGCGGGGATCTTTTATTGCCGTGAAGAGTTATGCAAACTGCTTCGGCCCTCGATCGTCGGCTGGATGAACATGGTCGATGCCGACAACTACGGCGACTACCAATTCGAGTTCCAACCCGACGCGCGACGTTTCGAGCCGGGCAGTTGGAATATTCCAGGCGTCCTTGGACTGGGTGCCAGCATCGACCTGCTGCTAGACGTCGGCATCGACAACGTCTGGCAACGCGTCGATGCACTGACCACCCAATTCTGCGAAGGGGCGACCCGCAAAGGCTATGAAATTTTCACCCCGCGCACCAACCCCGATGAACGCAGCGGCATCGTGATCTTCAGCGCCCCGGAGCGTCTAGGCGGGGCCGACAGTCATCAAAAGATTGTTCACGAGCTGGGCCAGGACAAGATCGTCATCGCTCTGCGTGAAGGCAGATTGCGTGTCAGCCCGCATTTTTACAATACAGCGGAACAGATCGACCGTTTGATTGAGGCGCTGCCGTAGGCAAGCGACCTGTGATCAATTCGTACAATTATGTATTCTAGAATCCCCCTCCATGTTTGCTGCATGACCTGCTCCGGTCTGCTTGAGGTGTATCAAGCCGGTGTCCACCGGGTTGCAGCAGATATTTTACGCTCGATTTCCGAGAGTATTACGCTCAGCTCAATATTCGCCTCTGCTTGGAGCCCCAGAGCGCGTGATATGCCGTTGGCGTCAGTGCTGAAACGGTTTGCGAGTTCCAGCCTGTGACCACAAGCGTTTTTGCCTTTCTGAGGTGTGACGGTGTACGAATGAATATGCATCGAGTCTCCGGTTCTCGCCGAATTCAGATGGTCAAAAGAAAACTTTTTCCGCATATCCACGAGTAGATCGTCTTGGACCACAAGAACTAAGTGCTTGGAAAGATGCTCGAAGGTTTGAATCTTGTGGTGGAGTTGAAGCAGGATTGTCTTTTCAGTCATCTTCCAGTTCATGTTAAAGGATTTGGTGGACGATCGGTCCGCTTTGGCAACCTTGATCCCTTTAGAATGGAGGAAGCGTTGTCTGGCAGGCCAGACAGTCCCTGTTGTATCCAGTGTTTGTAATTCGATCCCAACAAAGTCCTTTGGTTTTCCATTCCGCGCGGATACCAGGAAGTAATCGACTTTGCCACCAGGAATGTTCAATTCGGATAGGACGTGGAGTTCATTTCCCGGCTCGTGCAGGCTTAACAGATGTAGCGAGTCTACGAATATCTGACGGTTTTCAAGCATCCTGAATGGGCAGATCATGATCGGCCGTTGGGATCGTCCATGACTCACGAGGCAAGTGCCAATCGATAGATCGGGCTGACTCTTACGAATCTTTAGGCACTTTTTTGAGATGTAAGGGCACTGTTGCTGGCGGACTCGCTGGGTCCAACTCCGCTGATTGCCACTGGCGGTCGATTGGCCGAAGAGCTCCAAGACGATGTTGTTCATATCAGTATCCGGCATCTTTCAATAGCAGCGTCAAGGTATTCGTTGGAGACGTCAATCCCAACCGACTTGCGTCCCATTTGCCTTGCCACAAGGTTAGTGGTGCCTGTTCCGCAGAACGGGTCGAGAACGATACCGTTCTCTGGGCATGTCGCCAGCATTGGGATACGGCAGAGGTCCGACGGGTAGGGGGCGAAGTGGGACTTTCGCTTTTGTGAGTCTTCGGGCAGGATATCCCAGACATCGCTGGGCTTACTGCCTTTGGGGTGATAGCGGAGAAAGTAGAATCCCTTATCTTTCAGATCACGAGCCCGCCCGGAAACACTTTCGGAGTCGGAGTGCGTTGTTCGTTGTTGGCCCCGTATGATCATTCTAAAATCCGCCAATCGGCTCTGTCTAACTTCATCAAGAAGATTATCCAGTGCATGGAGTGCCGACTTCTTTTCATCATCAGAGAGGGCTGTTGATAGCTCAATCTGGCGACGGTACCGGACGCCGCTGACTCCTGTCGCCGATACTATCGCACCATTGATTACTTGTGCTTTACGTGGCGTCGTTCGGATCGCGTCGGCGTTGTAGTAATACCCCTTGGATTGTTTGACGAAGTGAAAAATCGGCTCGTGGATATTGCGAAGCTTATCTTTCGAGTTGCAAGGGCCGCCCTTGACCTTGTTCCAAACAACCTGATTTCGTAACACCCATCCTTGGCGCTTACGCATCTCCAGCGCGATCTGCCAAGGGATGCCGAGCAGGTGTTTGTTTTTATAACTATCTCCTATGTTCAGCCAGAATGAGCCTGTCGGCTTTAGGACGCGGTGTATCTGCTCAATAACCTTCAGTAAATTTTCTATATAGACTTCGTAATTGTCTTCAAGCCCAATGCCACCGTTAGCGTATTGCCGCTTGCCCCAGTATGGCGGACTCGTCATACAGAAATCAAATGAGCTCTCGGGGAGAGTTTGTAGTACTTCCTCACCAGACCCGCAGAGGAACAGTGGGTCCAGATCCTGCTGCGAGACATACTCGGTTAACTGGGTTGAAAAGTGCGGAATCAACACATCGCTTTCCATCTGTGAGGGTGGTTCTGTGCGTTGATCGGTAGGCAATGCTGATGTGTGTATGGTCATGTGCTTCATGATACATTGTATGGCAGATCGAGTGGTTATTGCCGTGGGGCTATGACTATTGACTTGCCTCCGCTTCTTCGATCCGGTTCTCATCCGTCTGCCACCCCGGCTCGGTCGGCAGCGACGTATCAAACGATTGCTCGGGCAGTTCGGCATTGGATTCGGTTTCGGTCAGGCGAACAATCGTCTGCGTCTCTGAATCATCCAATGTAGACACCGAAACCGGCAGCAATGAATCCCGGTCGAACCACAGGTCGATCGCGGTCAGGTCGGTGTCACGGCCTTCTTTAGGTGTCAGATTCAGGTGGATACTGTTTTTCGGGTCGTCCTCTTTTACAGGCACGACCGCCACATCAAACCGGGCGAGCACGCGGTCTTTCTTGAGGTTCAACGGGATCGGGAACGGCCCCTCGCCTAGTGCCATCTCGCCACCCGCTTCTTCGTCGTCGGATACAAGCTGGTAACGCACCGCGGTCTTGTTTTCGTGGTCACGTTTGAGTAGCCAACGGCCGTCGTAGGTGTAGTAGAGGTCGGGCTGGGACCAGTGGCCATCGACCATCTTCTTGTTGAAGTGGACCTGAAACTTCGACGGCGGGCCTGCCTGATACACCAGCGTGCCAAATCGGCGTTGTTCATCGCCTAGCAATAACTGGTTGCGGTCGTAGCGCAGCTTGGCGGTGAGTGTTGTGATATCGCTTGTGGCCGATTCGATCCGACCCAGCCAGGATTCCGCCGAGTCGTCGTCGGGCTGACTCTGCGGCGCATCGGGTTGGGTATCGGGCGGATCGGGTTGCGATGTTGCGGCGGGCTGTGTGTCAGGCTGCGGAGCCGCGGGTCGGGATGTCACGGGTTGCGCATCCGGCGAAGCGGCGATCACAGGCTCAGCAACGGGTGCTTGCGATTCGGCTGGTTGATCGGCGCAGGCGGAGAACGTCAGCAGCAACAATAAAATAGCGGCGGGTAAGGAGTGATTCATCACCCTATCTTACTCACCGCAGCGGCGTTGTGTTCACCTGTGTTTATGGATTTACGAGACGCTGGAACCGGGTTCGGGGAACCGCTCAAACACGGTGTGCGTCGGGTCCAACGCCTTGATACGGTTGGACACCTTTTCGCGGACATCGCCTAAGTGCCCGACAAACCAGCCCGCCAGGCAGGGGTGGGCCGCAAGCCGATCGACTTCCCTGGCGACCTCCTCGCTGGGTTTGCCTTGTGCGCTGATCGGCACGGACTGGATTAAAAGCACACCCGCGCGGTCGGCTGCTTCATAGAGAAGCTCCGGCCCGTAGTGATCGCGCACCATCAGAAGCGAATCGCCCGTCGCCGGCAGCAGCGTGTGTTCATCGACGCGGTCGACCATGATGATGTTATGGATCTCGCAGTGTCGGCCGTTGACCAGGAAGCCGGGGATAGGTCCGTGGGCAGCTCCGGGGGCGGCTCCGGGGGCGTTCGGCGTGTCTTTGTCTTGGCGGACACTGGTAAGCCCGACGGTGGCGGTGCGTTGATCGACAATGCTGTTGCCATCGATCAGGCTCAGTGTCAGTGTGTATAACGGCTGGTCGCCCATGCCCGCAGGCCACCAGCGTTGCGGGCAGACGACCTCGAATCGCACGGAGCCTTCGCCGTCGCGCACGGGGGTGCGTGTCTGTCCCTCATCGTGGAACCCGTCCAGCCCTTCCAGGGTGATGTGGACATCCGCCTCGCCGGTAAAGCCTGCCGTGGCTTTGGGGATCAATCCGGCGGTGTGGAAGTGGGTGTCGATGATGGCCTGGTCGGCATCGACGTAACGCACCAGCGGCCGGATGGAAGATAACTTTAATTCCCCAGACATGGCATGCTCCTCTATATAATTAACATAGACAGCGACAAACACAGACGGCAGAGAGGTGCCCGTCTTGCTAAACTATATTATCGACTACCGCCCGAGAACAGCCTAGAAAAAAACTGTTTTGTGTATCGAGTATAGATAGGCGGATTGGGTGGTTTGTGACGGCTGATATCAGGTTCGATTGGTTTTAACAGGTTTGGCTGAATCGTAAGGAGTGACCGATGGTGACGTGTCTTGGAATCGGGTTTCATTGGCCGATGATGTGTTTGCTGGTGGTGAGCGTTTGCCTGGCGGTGTCATCGACCGGCGTATCCGGTGCCCCCGGTGCCCCTTCCCCAGATCTTGCGGGGCAGGAGAAGGCTGGCGAGATACGTCGCGGCATGCCGATGCAGTCGGGCGGCAAGTCTCGAACACAGATGTTTTTTGAGCGGATCATCCTGCGTGCCCAGCCCGATCTGACTGGCACACCTGATCGACTTCCGCAGTATCTGGATATATTCAAGCACTCGGCCCTGAATGATGACCGACTGATCGCGTTTGATGCGCAAGCCAAATGGGATGCCGACCGGGGTGCTGTCGTACTTACCGGGTACATCGAATACAATGAACAACGCGACGCGCTGGTTGCGTACCTGGCCGTGTTGGGTTTTAAGACGATCGATGACCAGACCGAACTATTGCCCGCAGCCTCGCTAGGGGAGAAGCGTTTTGCCGTCGTGAAATCCGAAAGCGCGTTCCTCTACCGACGTCCCGACCCACGCAGCGAGTCGCTCACCCAGTCGCGCCAAGGCGACCCGGTCTTCCTGTTGAAGTCAGCGGAGCAAGGCTTTTATTACTGTCACGCATGGGACGGGTATGTCGGTTACATCCGTGGCGAAGATATCGAACTCTTGGACGCCAAGGGGTTCGCCGCTGTGCTTCCTGAGCCGAGTACGAATCAAACCGATACAGCGATTGAGGCGGTGGCACAATGGATCGGCACGCCGTACAAGTGGGGGGGCACGACCGCCGAGGGTGTGGATTGCTCCGGACTCACACGGCACGCCTATACCTCGATCGGCGTGCTGCTTCCCCGTGACACGGATCAACAGGCGATGGTCGGCCGACTCACCGCCACACGCTGGCACCGTGACGGCATGCGGCGCGGCGACCTGATGTTCTTCTTAAGTTCCCGTGGCCGAATCAACCACACCGCCATCTACCTCGGCGATAACAAAATGCTAGAGTCCGGCGGCCCCGGTGTGCGAATCATCAGCCTCGACCCCAACGACCCTAACTACAGCGAAAAACGTGACAGCCGATTCTGCTTCGCCAAGCGCGTCATTGAGTAAACATCCAAAGGCCATCACCCCATGACCCCACCGCCCGATGTAACGGACCACTCAAAGCCAACACTGGTTTCGATCAACCCCTACGACGGGTCCATTGTCGGTGAAGTTACGGTAACACCCAGCGATCAGGTGCCCGACGTGGTCAGCAAAGCGAGGCAGGCGCAGCAGGCCTGGGGCGCGAGGTCGCTCAGCGAACGCCGTGATGTACTCAAACCGTTGGGCAAACTTATCGAAGACCGAACCGACGATTTTGCAAAATTAATCACGCTTGAGATGGGCAAACCCATCAACGAATCCAAGGGCGAGATCGCCGCGACGGTGGGGCGGCTTGAGCACGAACTGGACGCGATCGTCGAGGCGCTGACCTGCGAGCAACTCGACGACGGCACGACATGTTCAACGATTTACCACGACCCGTTCGGCGTCTGCGCGTGTATCACGCCTTGGAACTTCCCACTGATGATGCCGCATTGGTTGGTCCTCCCAGCCTTGATGGCGGGGAACGCGGTGGTGCTCAAACCCTCCGAAGAGTCTCCGGTGGTGGCCCAGCTCTATATAGATGTGCTTAACCAACTGCTCCCCCCCGGCGTCTTGCAGATCGTGCATGGCCAGGATGACCAGGGCAAGGCGTTGGTTGCTGCCGATGTGGACCTGATCTGTTTCACCGGTTCGCGTGAGACGGGTAAACACATCATGGCCGCCGCCAGCTCGGGTCTAAAACGTGTGATCCTGGAGCTGGGTTCCAAAGACCCGCTGGTCGTGCTTGAAGACGCGGATGTCAAGGCCGCCGCACGCTTCGCCGCGGGGAACAGCTTCCGTAATGCCGGGCAGGTCTGTGTCAGCACCGAGCGGGTCTACGTCCCCAAGTCAATCGCCCAGCCGTTCATAGATGAGTTGGTCAAGGCCAGCGGCGAGATTGTTATCGGCGACGGGTTGGATGAAGCTACCGTGCTAGGCCCGATGGTGAATGCCGGGCAGCGTGACCACGTGCTTAAACAGATCGACGACGCCATCGCCGACGGTGCCCAGGTCGCGTTTGGACACGAAGGCCACCACGGCAACTTCGTCATGCCCACCGTCCTCACCGCCATCACACACGACATGGACATCGCCCGCACCGAAACCTTCGGCCCGGTCGCCTGTGTCATCACCGTCAACGATGAAGACGAAGCAATCCGCCTCGCCAACGACAGCGACTTCGGCCTGGGGGCTGTCGTCTTCGGTGAACCCGACCACGCAAGCAAAGTCGCACGCCGACTCAACGCAGGCATGATCGGCGTCAACAAATCCGTCGGCGGCGCATGCGGCGCACCCTGGGTCGGCGCACGCCAATCCGGCTACGGCTACCACGCCTCGCGCGACGGCCATCGGCAGTTCTGCCAGCCGCGCGTGGTCAGTTTGGCGAAGTAATTCACTTCGCAGCAAAAAAATATTTGCATACGACATCTCGTGATTTACAAGCGAAAAACACACATCAAGGTTTGTAAGTGCATTGTATGGCTTTAGATGCTGCGCATCGGATTGTGTTTGGCCGGCATTTTTGGGTCGGTCCGATAGCACGGTATCACTCTCAAAACTTTCATAAGTGTCAATAAAGACTGGCGTCTTGACGATGTTTGCTTCGCATAGGTGAATTTTTTGCAAACAGACTCCGGAGCACGCCGCGTAGGCATATGCTCAACAGTTCATATTGACAGAGAGGCTTCCAGATATGGCAAGCACCACCCGAAAGAGCGGCTCGAAGGCCAAGGCTAAAACCAAGACCAAGAGCAAGGCTCGCAAGACCACGGCGAAAGCCAAGACCCGAAAGACGGCCGTGAAGGCCAAGCGTAAGACGGCTGTTAAAGCCAAGGCCAAGTCGGCCACCAAGACCAAGGCACGCAAGACGACCACCGCCAAGAGCAAGGCCGCCAAGTCCGCCGCCGCTAAGAAGGCTGCTGCCGCCAAGGCTAAGAAGCTGGTCGCCGCTAAGGCGAAGGCCCGTAAGCTCGCCGCCGCCAAGGCAAAGGCTAAGAAGCTGGCAGCCGCCAAGGCAAAGGCTCGTAAGATCGCCGCTGCAAAGGCTAAGGCTAAGAAGCTGGCCGCCGCGAAGGTCAAGGCCCGCAAGCTGGCTGCCGCTAAGGCCAAAGCCAAGAAGATCGCCGCCGCTAAGGTCAAGGCTCGTAAGCTCGCTGCGGCGAAGGCCAAGGCCAAGAAGGCCGCCGCCGCTAAGTCCAAGAAGCGCAAGACTTCCGCCAAGGCCAAGACTCGTAAGAGCACTACGGCTAAGAAGCGTAAGACTGCCACCAAGGCTAAGTCGCGTAAGAGCACCACGGCCAAGAAGCGTAAGACTGCCACCAAGGCTAAGTCGCGTAAGAGCACCACGGCCAAGAAGCGTAAGACTTCCGCCAAGGCCAAGACTCGTAAGAGCACCACAGCCAAGAAGCGTAAGACAACCGCCAAGGCCAAGACTCGCAAGAGCACCACAGCCAAGAAGCGCAAGACGACCGCTAAGGCCAAGACTCGCAAGAGTACTACGGCTAAGAAGCGTAAGACCGGTGCCAAGGCCAAGAGCCGTAAGAGCGCACCTAAGACTTACAAGTTCAAGCGTGCCGCTTCCAGCACGTCCCGCCGTCGGGCCGCGTAAGACATCATCACCACGGATGGGTATGAATCAGCAACACCGGTCGAAAGGCCGGTGTTGTTTTTTGCGCCGATTTCGGGGTGGTGCAGGGAGTTCGTAAGAACCCGCCGAACGGTGACAGATGGAATCCTCCCCTGTGGGCGGCACGGGTCGGAGGGTAATCCAGGTGCAGTCCGGAGGGCAATCCATCAGGCTATCAGCCATTATCGGGCACCCCCTCCACACAGCGCACGGACTTGTCTTTTTGCTAACATGGCCCACCCCGACCGTTTCACATTGGAGTGGATGTCATGAGTCAATCGCCCTTGTCGCTCCCGCAGGCACGCGGGTTGGGCCAGACACAACGCAAAGATAAGTGGTGGCTTCAGCCGTTGGTGGTGTTCCTTGGGCTTGGTGCCTTCGTGGTCTACTCGACCTGGGCGGCGTTCCAGGGGGCACACTACGAGTTCGGCCCCTACCTCTCGCCGATGTATTCGCCGCTGCTGTTCGATGCCGGCACTGCCTTCGGCACCGGTAGCCTCGGCCATCACACATGGTTCGGCGCCTGGCCCGCTTGGATCCCCGCGTGGGTTCCCGCTTCGCCGGCACTTCTGATCCTCAGCATCCCCGCCGGTTTCAGGACGACCTGTTACTACTACCGCGGCGCGTACTACAAAGCCTTCTGGGCTGACCCCTTAAACTGTGCCGTCGGCGAACCCCGCAACGGCTACCGCGGCGAAAATTTCTTCCCGCTGCTGATCCAAAATATCCACCGCTACATGTTCTATTTAGCGGCGCTTTATATCGTCATCCTCGCTTATGACGCGGTCATCGCCACGCAGTTCCAGGCCGACTGGGCAGCGAACGGCGGCAAGATGCTCTTCGGCGGCGAAGGCGGCGCGGGCTTTGGCATCGGTGTCGGCACACTGATCTTAACCCTCAACGTCATCCTCTTAGGCGGCTACACCTTCGGCTGCCACTGTGCCCGCCACTTCACCGGCGGCAACAGCGACCACCAATCCAAACTCCCCCTGGGCAAAAAACCCTACGAATGCATCAGTTGCCTCAACCGTAACCACATGAAGTGGGCGTGGGTCAGTCTGATCTGGGTGGGGTTCACCGACTTCTATATCCGGATGGTCTCGATGGGCATCTGGATCGACTGGAGACTGTTCTGATATGCGTGAATTTACGACCCATGAATATGATGTACTGGTAATCGGCGCTGGCGGCGCGGGGCTGCGAGCGGCGATCGAGGCGGCCGGCAGCGGCGTGACCTGCGGGCTGATCTGCAAGTCGCTCTTAGGCAAGGCCCATACCGTCATGGCCGAAGGCGGCATGGCCGCGGCGCTGGGCAACGTCGATGACCGTGATAGCTGGTCCACCCACTTCGCCGACACCATGCGCGGCGGGCAATACCTCAACAACTGGCGCATGGCCGAAATCCACGCCAAGGAAGCACCCGCCCGCGTCAATGAGTTGGAAGCCTGGGGCGCCGTCATGGACCGCACCAAGGAAGGCAAAATCCTCCAGCGAAACTTCGGCGGACACAAATACCCCCGCCTCGCCCACGTCGGCGACCGTACCGGCCTGGAAATGATCCGCACGCTCCAGGACCACGGCATCCACCAGGGCATCAAGGTCCACATGGAAGTCACCGTCATCGAGCTGCTCATGGAAGGTGGTCGAGTCGTCGGGGCGTTTGCCTACGAGCGTGAGCACGGCCGATTCATCGTCTTCAAGGCCAAGGCCATCGTCATGGCGACCGGCGGCATCGGGCGAGCCTTCAAAATCACCAGCAACAGTTGGGAATACACCGGCGACGGCCATTCGCTTGCTTACGAAGCCGGCGCCGACCTCATCGACATGGAATTTATCCAGTTCCACCCAACCGGCATGGTCTGGCCACCAAGCGTCCGCGGCATCCTCGTCACCGAGGGTGTCCGTGGCGAGGGCGGTATCCTGACCAACAGCGAAGGCCGACGGTTCATGTTCGACGACATCCCCGACGTCTACAAAAGCTCCACCTCCGACAACGAGGAAGAGGGTTGGCGTTACGTCACCGGCGACAAGAGCGCACGGCGGCCACCTGAATTATTGACCCGTGACCACGTCGCACGCTGCATCGTCCGTGAAGTCAAAGAGGGCCGAGGCTCGCCGCACGGCGGGGTGTTCCTCGATATCGCCTGGATCAAAGAACACATCCCAAACGCCGAAGAGCACATCAAGAAAAAGCTCCCCAGCATGTATCACCAGTTCAAGGAACTGGCCGGCCTGGATATCACCAAGGAGCCGATGGAGATCGGCCCGACCACGCACTACGTCATGGGCGGCATCAGGGTCGATAGCGAATCGCAGATGTCCACCGTCCCCGGGCTTTTCGCCGCCGGTGAATGTGCCGCCGGCCTGCACGGCGCCAACCGCCTGGGCGGCAACTCACTAAGCGACCTGGTCGTCTTCGGCAAACGCGCCGGCGAACACGCCACCAAGTACGCCAAGGAAAACTCCGCCGGACAGATCAACAACGATCAGGTCCAGAAGGTCGCCGCTTGGGCCGAAGCCCCCTTTGACCGCGGCGACAAGGCCGAAAACCCCTTCACCATCCAAAGCGATCTTCAAGTGATGATGCAGGACAAGGTCGGCATCGTCCGCGAAGAAAAAGAACTCAACGAAGCGCTGCAAGGGCTTGAAGGGTTCAAGGCCCGTGCCGAGCACGCCTCCGCCGATGTCAACCGCGACTACAACCCCGGCTGGCACACCGCGCTGGATCTCAAGAACCTCCTGACCGTCTCCGAAGCCACCGCACGATCGGCACTTGCCCGTAACGAAAGCCGCGGCGCTCACACACGCATCGACCATCCTGACAAGAGTGAGGAAGAGGCCAAGGGCAACAACGTCGTCCGCAAAGGCGCCGACGGCTCGATGCAGATCGAACGGGTTGCCATCCCACCCATCCGCGAAGACCTCGCCCAGATCATCGAGGAGAACAAGTAATGCCTCAGGTTACGTTCAAGGTCTGGCGCGGCAACAAGGACGGCGGTCAGTTCAAGGACTACCAGACCGACATCACCGAGGGCATGGTCGTGCTCGACGCCGTCCATCAGATCCAGGCCGAGAGCGCACCGGACATGGCCTGCCGCTGGAACTGCAAGGCCGGCAAGTGCGGCTCATGCTCCGCCGAAGTCAACGGCATGCCCAAGCTCATGTGCATGACCCGCATGGAAGACCTCCCCACCGATAAGCCCGTCACCATCGAGCCGATGCAGGCCTTCCCCCTGATCCGCGACCTGGTCTGCGATGTCAGTTGGAACTACGAAGTCAAGAAAAAGATCAAGAAGTTCAAGCCCCGCAAGCCCGACGCCCAAGACGGCACATGGCGCATGCAGCAGGATGACGTCGACCGCGTCCAAGAGTTCCGCAAGTGCATCGAGTGCTTCCTCTGCCAGAACGTCTGCCACGTCCTGCGTGACCACCACAAGCACGAAGAGTTCGCCGGCCCACGGCACTACGTCTACACCGCCGCCCTGGAGATGCACCCGCTCGATACCGAAGACCGCCTGCTGGATCTCAAGGACGACAACGGCATCGGCTACTGCAACATCACCAAGTGCTGCACCAAGGTCTGCCCCGAACACATCACCATCACCGACAACGCCATCATCCCACTCAAGGAACGCGTTGTGGATGAGTACTACGACCCCATCAAGAAGCTGTTTCGGATGTTTAAGCCGAAGAAGTGATAGAAGATTGCATGTTGACGTAGCCTTGTTGGAGGTACAATGTGGATGATCTTCATGCAGCCATATGCAGGGTATTTCGCTGTTATTTAGCGTTTTGTGAGCAGAGCAGAACTGATACGCTGTTTGATCTGTTGAATTCTATTCACAGCCTGCATGACCGTCTTGTGAAGGGCTTGAATCGTAATTTATACGATTCTGATGAATTCTTGGCGGTTAAATGTCTGCGGAATTACTTTCACCATCAGGGCGAAATTAAACACGATATGCGTATTTTGATTGGGAAAGATATACCATCGGTACATACGGACTTGTGGTGCCTGTGCTTGGTACCTGTTAGCGTGGTAGTGGCTGCGGTCGAGAATGTTGATAAGAAATACCGTCAGCAAGCAGGTTGTGCTGGTTATAACGTGTTCAAGCAGTACGGTGATCTGATTAATATCAATCCTGCCATCTTCAATCTTGTAGTGAAGATATTCCTACTCATAGAAGATCAGACATCTAGCCTGAAGAATTGCAAAGCCTTTCAGACATTCAAGGCTCAGATTGAAATTGAAAGAGAGAGGGGGATGTCGCATTTCATATCTGGCGACATTTATTGCCATGCTGGTAATATTGATGCTGTACTTGAAAACGCTATGAAGCTCGCAGAACCGGATGAGTGATGCTACTTACGCCGTCGGCCGCTGCGACATCGTGAGTTGGACGTAGCGGTTGCGTAGTTCGTACAACGTGGTGGCGAGCATGTCGGACTCTTCTTTGGAGAGGTTGTCCTTGGTTTTCTCTTCAATGACGGCGAGCATATCGAGGTGATGGCGTGCCAGGTCGAGGTGGGCCATGCGTTGGCCGGTCTGCGGGTCGGGGATCTCGCCCAAGGCGAAGAGCGCCTGCGTCGCCATCGTGCTGACCAAGACCTCAAACGACGCCGCCGGCATCTGCCGCTGGCCCCCGGCAGCGCCCCCGCCCCCGGACGCCCCCCCGGGTGCTGGCGAACCGGGCGCGGCACCGGCTGAGCTTTGCGGAATCGACTCCGCCTGCTTGGCACGCGACGCATCCGCCAGCTTCTGCTTCTCAGCCTGAGCCTGGCTCTTCCAGTCGTCATCCACAATAATCTTCGGGGCATCATCTGACATCGGTTTGATTTCCTCTGGTTGGCGTGGCTTTAATGACATTCTACAGGATCACCGCGAAGGCGCGAAGAGCGCGAAGCAAGACCAGGAGGAAGATGGCCCACAGATTTTCACAGATTACACAGATTACACAGATTATGAAAAGATCGGCCTGATTGCCTCAAAAATCTGTGTTAATCGGTGAAAATCTGTGGGCAAAACTCTCCCTCTTCTTCGCGCTCTTCGCGCCTTCGCGGTTCACTTACTTTCCCGAGCTTCCCGCCAGCACACGCAAACTCACCGGCAGGTTAAAGCTCATATCTTCCTCGACGATCGTCGCGTGCTCGACCTCGCCGTCGAAGTCGTCGACGAGTTTCTGGACGATCTGTTGGACCAGGTGTTCCGGGGCCGACGCGCCGGCAGTGACCAGCACGCTCTTAACATCGGCGAACCAGTCGTGGTCGATCTCACTTGCATCATCGACGAGCTTCGCGGGTGTTCCGGTGATTCCGGGGGGTCCCGATTTCTCAGCGATCTCCGTAAGCCGTACCGAGTTGGAACTGTTCTGCGATCCCACAACCAGCACCAGGTCCACACGCGGCGACAACTCGCGCACCGCACGCTGGCGGTTGGTCGTGGCGTAGCAGATGTCCTCGGTGGGTGGTTCTTTGACCTGTGGGTAGCGATCGCGGATCGCGTTGATGATCCGGTTGGCATCATCCACGCTCAGCGTCGTCTGCGTCAGGTAGACGATTTTCTCATCGGGGCCAAACGGCAAACCCGCGACGTCTTTCGGCGATTCGACAATCGTAATCGCGCCCGGCGCTTCGCCAACCGTCCCGACCACCTCATCGTGTCCGGCATGTCCGATCAGCAGGATGTTGTAACCCTGACGTGCGTAGCGCAACGCCTCCATGTGAACCTTGGTGACAAGCGGGCAGGTCGCGTCGATCAGGGTGCAGCCGCGCCCCTTGGCATCCGCACGGAGCTGCGGGCTTACGCCGTGGGCGCTGAAGACGACTGTGGCGTTGCGGGGCACCTCGTCGATGCTGTCCACAAAGACCACGCCTTGCTTGATGAAGCCCTCGACGACGTGGCGGTTGTGGACGATCTCGTGGTAGACATACAACGGCGTCCCGACGATCTTGACCGCCTGTTCGACGGTCTGGATCGCCATCTCGACGCCGGCACAGAATCCACGCGGGTTGGCGAGCAGCACTTTCATCAAGGCATGTTAGCCCTGATCCGGGCAGGCATCCAACACCTGTTGAACCTCAAGCCAATCCATCGCCTCAGCACTCGGCGGTGCCAGCACCGTCACGTCCGGCCCAACCGGTGCCCAAACCCTCGGGTCAGTCGGCCCAAACAACGCAACCGTTGGCAGACCCATCTGTGCCGCCAGGTGCGTCGGCCCCGAGTCGTTGCCGATATAAGCCGACGCGCCAGCCAGTGCGCCGTGCAACTCATGCAGAGTCCCAAATACTTTCGCGCCCATATGCCTGCCCCAATGATCCATCCGATCCTTAGGCCAACGCTCTGCTTCCGCCTCACCGAGCAGCGGCAATACTTCCATGCCGCGCTGATTCAAATCCCCGATCAGGTTTTCATAACGCTCCATCGGCCAACACTTATCCACGCCGCCACTACCCGGATGCACCACGATCGGCCCATCGGCGCAGCCACCACGCGCCACTTCGACCGGGTCACTCAAAGCAAGCCTTTGCGCTTGTGCCTGCCGCAGGTGCCAACCGCTGATGTGTTCAGTCATATCTTCAGGGGGGACCGGGGGGACCGGGGGGCGGGGGTCGATGTAGATTCGCTTGGCCTGCGGGGCGAGCCGGGCAACGCTCTTGGCCCAGTTGTCTTCGCCGTCGCTGACAAAGCTGACGATGTACCTGGCCTCACTGAACAGCTCACCGATCGCGGGGCTGACAGAGGTAGGCCCGCCCTCCGCATGCAGCCGCATGAACTCCCACATCTGGATGTCCATCGGAGAAACGCTGGGGGTACTTCCGAGCAGCTTGACCGCCAGCGTCGCCCGTTCCCAGGCCGAAACCAGTGTGGTCTTGCCTGTAAGTCGACGCAGCATCGGCAGGGTCAGCACGAAGTCGCCCAAGGCACCGTAATGGAAAAAGACGTTCATCCGAGGGTTTTCCGGGTGGTTGGCATCCCAGGGCTTCGCGGCATTCTGAGGTGTCAGATCGTGCCAAATCTAGGCCGTCAGCCGTGGCATTTTATCTTAACGCGGTCTGTGACGGGTGGCGCTTCCGATAACACGCACTCTATGGCAACACCCGGCCGCGGGCCTTAAGCAGGGGGGCTATACCGCCGAATCTACACACGGAGCGGCGTGAAAGACCCCAGCTTGTTTGAGGCTACGTCCGCCCCCCGGCCCCCGGTTTAATCCCCGGTTTAACCTCCGGGTTGCCCTCCCGGAATGTATCCCGGAACCTTGGCGGAACTACGGTTATGGCGAGCAAACGTGTCAAGAGCGGCCTGGAGATCTACCTTAAGCAGATCGACGAGTCCCCGCTGCTGACCGCGGATCAAGAGAAGGAACTCTGCCGCAACATCATCGAGCGAAGTTGCATGGCTTCTCGTGAGCACATGGTCAGGTCCAACCTGCGTCTGGTCGTCTCGATCGCCAAGCGCTACATGAACCGTGGTCTGCCGTTGACCGACCTGATCGAGGAAGGCAACATCGGCCTGATGAGAGCGGTCGAAGGCTTCAACCCCGATATGGGCGCCCGCTTCTCGACCTACGGCACGTGGTGGATCAAGCAGGGCATCAAGCGTGCCCTGATTAATGCCGTCCAGCCGATCCACATCCCCGCGTACATGGTCGAGCTGATCGCCAAATGGAAGCGGGCTTCGCGTGATCTGGAAGAAGAGTTGGGACGCACACCCCACATCCAGGAACTCGCCGAGCGGATGGAACTGCCCGCCAAGAAGATTAAGATTATTCACAAAGCCGTCCGCGCTTTTCAGCGCCCGCCCCAGACCGGCGGAAGCGGGGCCGACGGCGAAGGCCCGACACTCTCAGAAATGCTCAGCGACGAACGCACCCCAGGCCCCGACGAGCAGGTGCTGCTGGAAGACGACCTGGCGACCATCGCGATCCTCCTGGACGCCATCGACGACCGCGAGGCAAAAATCCTCCGCCTGCGCTACGGCCTGGACGGCAACGAGCCATTGACACTCAAAGAGATAGGCAAACACGTCGGCCTCACCCGTGAGCGCGTCCGCCAGATCGAGGCCGAGGCTCTGCGCAAACTCAACGCCAAACTCAACACCGACCGCCCCCTGGCCAACGCCGCCGCCCAGGCAGAAGCAGCCAAACGCCGCTCGGCGTGACGTGGAGTTTCATTTTTAAGGTCCTTCCGGGATTATCGTGGGTATAGGTCCAAACCGCCGCAGTGGAAGTAGATGGCGGTCTTGAAGTGTTCGCGGTTGCGGAAGCCGGCGGCGAGGCGTTTGATGGTCATGATCTTGCTGTTGAGGCCTTCGGCGAC
>JAJRRS010000138.1 GCA_024279275.1 Planctomycetota bacterium
CATGGACACCGCATACCAACAATGTATCCACCCCGACTGCGGCGCGACCTTCGGCATTGACGAGGTCCACCTCGCCTGCTCAGCCTGCGCCGACAAGGGCCGACAGTCACTACTCGACATCAAGTACAACTGGCAACGCCCCGACGTCCCCAAATCCCTCAAGGCCTTCGAGCATCGCTGGATGACCAAAGGCGAGCAAGGCCAGGGCAAACTCGACTTCTCAGGCGTCTGGCGCTTCCGCGAATTGATGAAGTTTTACAACGACGAGAGCGACATCGTCACCATCGGCGAAGGACGCACCAACCTCCAGGATGCACGCCTGCTCGCCAAGCAACTCGGCATGAAGCCAGGCAACCTCTTCCTGCAATACGAAGGGCTCAACCCCTCGGGCAGCTTCAAAGACAACGGCATGACCGCCGCCTTCACACACGCCAAAATGATCGGCGCAAACCGCGTCGCCTGCGCCTCCACCGGCAACACCTCCGCCAGCCTCGCCATGTTCGCCTCACTCTCAGAAATGACCGGCATCGTCTTCATCGGCACCGGAAAAATAGCCTACGGCAAACTCAGCCAGGCACTCGACTACGGCGCAAAAACCCTACAGATCCAAGGCGATTTCGACGCCTGCCTCCGCCGGGTCCGGGAAATCGCACGCGACCGCAGAGACCTGGGCATCTACCTGATGAACAGCCTCAACCCCTTCAGACTCGAAGGCCAAAAAGCCATCATGTACCGCGTCCTGGAAGCACTCCAATGGGAAGTCCCCGACTGGATCATCGTCCCCGGCGGGAACCTCGGCAACTGCTCCGCCTTCGGCAAAGCATTCGCAGAACTCAAAGAACTCGGCCTGATAAACAAAATCCCAAGACTCGCCATCATCCAGGCCCAGGGCGCAAACCCGCTTTACGAACTGGTCAACAACCGCGGCCTCTCATGGAACGACGGCCGCTGGGACGCTGACACACTCAAAAACTATTACCGGCAACAGGACGACGCCAACATCAGCGCACACACCATCGCCAGCGCCATCGAGATCGGCAGACCCGTCAACCTCCCCAAAGCTCTGCGCGCCCTTGACATCATGGACGGCGTGGTACGACAGGCCGACGACGAAACCATCCTCGAATATAAAGCTCTGGTCGGCCGATACGGCTTCGGCTGCGAACCCGCCAGCGCCGCCAGTGTTGCCGGCGCACACCAACTCATCCGCGAGGGACTCATCACCCCCGACCAACGCGTCGTCTGCATCCTCACCGGCCACCTCCTGAAAGACCCCGACGCCACCGTCAACTACCACACCGGCATCGACGTCAAAGCTGTACAAGACCAAGCCCCACGAAGCGAACCCAAAGGCAAAATCGCCAACCAACCCATCCCCGTCCCCGACGACCTCCAAGCCATCATCGACGCCATCGGCGCACCATCCAACAACGTCACCGACCCAGGCCTTAACCCGGGGGCCAGCAAAACAAAAGACCCCCTGCGCGACCTGCCGGTATCCGAGTTCTAAATTAATACAACCGCGAAGGCGCAAAGAGCGCGAAGAAAGACAAGTAAGAAGTATCCGCAGATTTCGCAGATGACGCAGATTAGGAATACGAACAGAATCTTCTTTTCTTCATCTGCGCAATCTGCGTAATCTGCGGATAACTCATCCTCCCCGCTTCGCGCTCTTCGCGACTTCGCGGTGAATCTCCCTCCCCTGAAAGCCACCCATGAGTAAGCAACCCAAAACAGCCATCACCCCCACCCGTGACGAAGACTACCCTAAGTGGTATCAACAAGTCATCCGCGCCGCAGACCTCGCCGAGACCTCCGCCGTGCGCGGCTGCATGGTCATCAAGCCCTGGGGCTACGCGATCTGGGAGAACATCCAAAAACACCTCGACAAGATGTTCAAGGATACCGGCCACCGCAACGCCTACTTCCCGCTGTTCATCCCCAAAAGCTTTCTCGAAAAAGAAGCCCAGCACGTCGAAGGGTTCGCCAAGGAGTGCGCCGTCGTCACGCATCACCGTTTAGAAGACGACGGCAAGGGCGGCCTCAAACCCGCAGGCGAACTCGAAGAACCCCTCATCATCCGCCCCACCAGCGAAACCATCATCGGCCACAGCTTCGCCAAGTGGATCGAATCCTACCGAGACCTCCCACTACTGATTAACCAGTGGGCCAACGTCGTCCGTTGGGAATTGCGCACGCGCCTCTTCCTCCGCACCACCGAGTTCCTCTGGCAGGAGGGCCACACCGCCCACGCCACGCAGGAAGAAGCCATCGAAGAAACAGAAAAAATGCTCGCCGTCTACGCCGACTTCGCTGAGAACTTCATGGCCA
>JAJRRS010000139.1 GCA_024279275.1 Planctomycetota bacterium
AAACCTGCCACCAAGGCTCGCAAGGGCATCAACCCCTTCACCGGCGAAGAGATGATGTTCAAGGCCAAGCCCGCCAGCAAGACCGTCCGCGTTCGGGCACTCAAGAACCTCAAGGAAATGGTCTAATCAACCATAACCCGGGCGCACGCCACAACCACGGCACGCCCCACGGTTTCAACCCGATTACCACGAACCCCCGGCACGCTCCGATGCCGGGGGTTCTCTTTTGCGCACATCAATACTCTGCCACACATCTCGCTTTCATCACGACCCTCACACATCCCACTCACCCTCGACTCGGCCGGAAGATTCCCATAACCCACCCAACCACAACGCACACACTTGCGGTTTAGCGCTGGATCAAAGACACATGCGTTCCCCAACCTCCCAACACACATCCGTCGGACATACCAACCACAACCCCACACGCTTGCGGTTTAGCGGCGGATCAAAGATCCGCGCGTTGGCCCAACGGGTCAACACCCACCACCCGACAACCACACCACGCCTAAACGCACGGATATGAACCAGAATGCATATGATACGATGCGCCAACCCCACGCCTCGGAGAAACGCAACGTGCCACCCACCAACACCGACCCCAACACCTCGACACAGCAAATCATCGACCGCCACGACCGCGCCATGTCGATCAACTACGGCCGATACCCCGTCGCCATGATCCGCGGCCAAGGCTCGACCCTCTACGACGCCGACGACAAACCCTACCTCGACCTCTTCGCAGGCTTCGGCGCCTGCGTGCTGGGCCACTGCCACCGCGACCTCGTCAACGCCGTCAACGAACAGGCACAAAAGCTCTGGCACGTCGGCAACCTCTTCCACACCGAACCCCAGACCCGCGCCGCCGAGGCCATCAGCAGGTTCGGCTTCGCCGGACGCAGCTTCTTCTGCCACAGCGGCGCAGATGCCAACGTCGCCGCACTCAAGCTCGCCCGACTCCACGGCCAACAAAACAAGGGCAACACCACCGCCGGCCGCTACAAAGTCGTCTCCACACTCGGCAGCTTCCACGGCAGAACCTTCGGCGCCATGGAAGCCACAGGCCAACCCAAAGTCTACGAAGGCTTCGGCCCACTAGGCCCCGGGCATGTCCACGTCACCTTCAATGATATTTCAGCCATCGAATCGGCCATCGACGACGAAACCGTCGCCGTCCTGGTCGAACCAATCCAGGGCGAAGGCGGCGTCAACGTCCCCGACGACTCGTACCTCGCAGACCTGCGCGAACTCTGCAACCAACGCGACCTGCTCCTCATCTTCGACGAGGTCTGGACCGGCGTAGGCCACACCGGCGAATACTTCGGCTATCAACACTGGAACGTCACCCCCGACGTCATGACACTCGCCAAGGGTGTCGGCGGCGGGCTTCCCGTCGGGGTCACACACGTCAGCCCAAAGTTCGCCGAACTCTTCGACTGGCGCACCCACGGCCACGCCGTCCACGCCACCACACTCGGCGGCAACTGCCTCGCCATGGCCGTCACCGCCACCATCTTCGATGTGCTCCACCGCGACCAACTCGTCCAACGCGCCAAAAAACTAGGCACCCAAATCACCGACCGACTCAACGCCTTCGCCAACAACAACCCGATCATCAAAACCGTGCGCGGCAAAGGCCTCTACCTCGGCATCGAACTGAACCTCCAGGCAGCCAACAAATACACAACCGGCGGCGACATCGTCAAAGCCTGCATGGATCGCGGCGTCCTCATCAACGCCGTCCAAGGCAACGTCCTGCGCATCGCTCCCGCACTGGTCATCAAAGACGACGAAATAAACCGAGGCCTCGACGTGCTTGAAGAAGTGCTAAGCGAATGATGCACAAGGCCCAAGCATTCCGAAAACTGATAACAGCACTGTCAGTAGTGATGCTGCCCCTGTGTTTAAGTGCATGCGAGATGCCGCCCACCCAATCCTTACCAACCCTCCTGGATATCCGCCCCCCGGCTCAACCCGACAACGAAAACACAACCGAGACTAAGCCAGATAAACCCACCGCCGACACACCCGTAGGCGCACTGATCCACCGCATCGACCTCCCGCTGGATGTCTCGCTGGACCCGTGTTGGGCGGTCGTAGACGAATCGATCGTGCCACTGCGCACCCAAGGCATGTGGCAAATCAACGGCCTGCGCATCGGCATACTCAGCGCCGAGAACGCCCAGGCATTTGCACAAGCACTCCCCACCATCCACGGCGAATCACGAGCCAAACTCATCGGCTCGCCCTACCCCTCTTCCGTCCGCATCGCACCAAGACTCCGCCAACCCGTCCCCATCGATCTCACCGACCCCCCAAAAAGCACCCAAATATTCAAGGCACGCGGCGGCCGACTGCAACTACTCGCAAAAATCACCCGCGACGACACCGGCCAAGCCTATCTGGAACTAACACCCCACCACTACAAACCCAAGGCCCACCTCGTCCCACGCAGCCCGCTTGAAAAACAACTCGATGGCCAGGTCTTCGAGCCTCTCGCCGCACGCCTCCCACTAACACCCAACACCGCTATCGTCGTCGGCCTCTACAGACCCTGGCCCGAAACCCAAGAACCAGAAGAAACCCAAGAGCCTGCAAACGATTCCGCTGAACCTACAGATGAAGTAATCCATAACGCGGAACCTACAACTAATAAAACCCCCGACGCCACAAACATAACTGACACCCCCGTCCCCTCTTCAGATCAGCACTCAGCACTCAAAGATCAGCCTTCCGCCCCAGCAATCCCCAACCACCTGGGCAAAGCCCTCATGGCAGGCAGACGCGCCGGCCACGACATCCAAATCGTCATGGTCATCTCAATCATCGAAGACTGGTAGTAAACCGTCGATCGATAAACCTAAGGCCACCTCGAATAGTTGAAGTCCGCTGCGGAAGAGCCGCTTGCGGCTTCGCGATGTCGGATCAATGCCTTGCGGATGTGAATGTGCAAAACCGACCATAGGAGATCTTTAAACCACTCCCCAAAAAGCCCACTGATGCACCGCCCCCGTGCTTCGGTAGGGTATCCGGGGGGGATCCGGGGGGGATACCAAATCCCGTTTAATTCTCATGCGTCTGCGAAGCCCACGTTCAGCAGAACGTGGGCACGGCGTCACATATCCACGCACCCGTTCTTTACACGATTGGCATGATTCAACGGGACCACAATCCCCTACCCCTCACCCCCAGCCGACGGCCCGCCGGGCGAACTGCCCCCACCGCTGCCCCCCTTGTCACCACCGTCACCTTCTCCACCACCTTCACTGTTACCGCCGCCACCTTCTCCACCCTCGCCCTCGCCGCCCCCAGGCTTACGCCTGCGCCCCCGTCGTCTCCGCCGACGCTTACGCTTGCCTGCCCCCTCTTCACCCACCTGGCCCGGCTCGCCACCCGTAGCCGGCCCCCCGCCCCCGGGCGCATCGGTCGTCTGCGGCGGCGCATCACCTTGATCGGTGCTCGGCTTATTAACATCCGTTGCAGCCCCGTCAGGCCGACGTGTCCGCTGACGCCCCTTGGTCGCGTCCTCCCGCCGAGGTTTGTCCGTGGTGCCGCCCGTGCCGCCACCAGCCGACCGACCGCCCGAACGCCTTGAGTAGGACCGCTCGACCTCCTCAGCCCGCTCCTGCTCAGCCTTACGGAACGCAGCCGACTCTTCCTTGTTCAGTGACCGGATGCTCTCAAGCGGGTACGCCGACGGCGCGGATACGCCGATCTTCACCAACACCAACTGCGTCAAAATCTGCGAGTTCAGCACCAGCCCGACCCCATCATCCGTCTCCACCAGCGTCTTGCGGTGCGGCAGCTTCTTACGCAGCTCCTCATACGTCTTGTCCTCATAACGCAGGCAGCACATCAATCGCCCACATCGCCCCGAAATCTTCTGCGGGTCCAGCGTCGCCTTCTGCACCTTCGCCGAACGCATCGACACCGGCTTAAGCACCTTCAAGAAGTTCTTGCAACAACAATACTGCCCGCAACGCTCGTAATCAGCGACCAGCCTCGCCTCCTCACGATCATTGACCTGGTGCATCTCGATCCGCGTCTGCAGCTCCGCAGCCAGCAGCTTCACCAGCTCCCGAAAGTCCACCCACTGCTCCGCCGAGTAATGAATGATGATCCGCTCGCCGCCCAGAAGATGCTCCACCTCGATCGGCTTCATCTCCAATTCAAGCTCTTTTACAAACTGCCGTGCCATCCGCAGCACGTCGGTCTTGTGCCCGTCCAGCCGAGACTGCTCGTTCAGGTCCGCCACCGTCGCCACACGCAGCACCTTCCCGTCCGTCGTGAACGGGTAGTCCTTGCCCCCCGAGTTCTCGATGTATTTGAGCATGTCCTTCCGCGACACCGCCTTGGAACAACCCGAATTCGGGCACGTCGTCGTCAGCATCTCCGCCATCTCCGTCCCCCGCCGAGTGCGGATCACCAGCTTCGACCCACACCCCGGCTTGGCGTCCCCGTTATAAGGCAGCTCCGCCACCATCTTCTGCAACGAATAACGCACCACAATCGACTTGGGCGCCTCGAGCTTCTCGTAGATCTTCCGATCCTCTTCCTCAAGCATCACCGGCAACGGCATAATAGAACCAGCCATAATATTTTGACTCCGTGTAAAAACCGCCCACGCAAATTACGCGTGTGACAGCATCAAAACCTAAACCATGTCACCGGGAGGGTTTTTATAAGCCCCACGCCAGCCCGGCGCCGCGTAGGGGTCCATACACGAAGTCATACATAGGATAATCCCCCACACCCCCACCGGCAACCACCCCCGTTTAGCGGCGGATCAAAGATCCGCGCGTTGGCCCGAAGGCGCAAACCCCTCGGCGATCTACGATCGTCCGCTAAACAATCCTTTCGCTCATACGAAACACAACCTATCTGTAGTCCATATCCGGTTTAATCGACCACACGACACCACGATGACGTAACCGCCGTGTGATTAAATACGCCCCCACAAGCCAAATTGCCGCTAAGGGAATAGCTGGCACCCATCGAACCCAGGCCGGCATATGGGATAATCCCATGATGCTTATATCGAATTCAATTTCCAACTCATAGTGTGCCGGTGACCCAATATCTAAATAGACTTGATTGGCAACGCCTTCAACCACTGCCTTCTCAGAAGGAAACCGCCCCCCTTGGACCAGACGTTCAGCCGCCTGCAAAATAAATCTCATGGCTGCATCCACATCTTCTGGTAGGGGTTCGGAGAATACCTGCTCGGTAGCCTGTTCGAGCATGCCCTTCTTAAATACTGTTCCCGCAGATAACGTTGTCGGATGATCAAACCACACAACCTTGGGATTATCTTTAAGAGTCACGGAGTAATACAACCCTTTTTCTACAAAAACACCGAAGTCTGTTACATCAGCTGGTAGAGTACGAACCGGCACGAATGGCAACTTAATCTGCCTCCCTCTAATATCAAGTATTGCGCTTTTTCTGGCTAGCTTGTCCACAACGGCATGTATGGAGATGTTGCCGAGCCAAAGTTTTGTCGCTTCCTCGTATGCCTGCCCCAGATAGGCCAATGGAATCGCGCAACACGTCAGCCAGATACCCAAATTATTCACCCAACGCCTTCGATCTGGAAATTCCGGCAACCAGGCACCCACTCGTTTAATCTCCGCGCCACACTCAGGACAATTGCCCGTAACATTACCGCGTAGGTCATACCAACACCGCCGACAACGAACGGATTCTCGCGGCTTGCGATCCGAAAAATGTGTGACAATCCTTAACAGCAACCAAATAGGCACAACCGCTAACAGCGCATAGAGAGCCGGGATCGTCTTTATAAGCAGTTGTACCAAAGGGTTCACTCGTGTATCTCCGAACGTGGAATCATCTGATGAGCTTATGCTTTTCAGCCCCCCCTCAATCCCCCACTATCACTCGCCCCCAGATTCTGAAAAATCTGCCGCGTCGCGTTGGACTGATTTAAAGTATAAAAATGTATCCCCGCCACATCGTGATCCAGCAAGTCCCGGCACTGCTCGGTCGCCCAGTGAATCCCCACCCGCTTCACCGCTTCAGCATCCTCACCCGCCCGCTGAATCGACTTCAAGAGCGGCGCGGGATAGCGTGAGCCAGCGGCTAGATCCGCCATCCGCTTCATCCCCTTCGCACTAACAATCGGCATGATCCCCGCCACGATCGGCACATGGATCCCCGCCAATATGCAGCGCTCGCGGAAGTCGTAAAAATCGTGGTTATCAAAAAACAACTGCGTGCAGATATAGTCCGCCCCGGCATCGACCTTCGCCTTGAGGTAGTCCATCTCGATCAGCCGATTCGGTGTCCCGGGATGCCCCTCGGGGAAGCCAGCCACACCGATCCCAAAGCCGCGCCCCTTAGGGTCCGGATGCACACCGCTGTCATTAAACGTCTTGATAAAACGGACCAGGTCCACCGCGTGCTGAAAAGCGTCGTTGGCCTTGTCGTACCCGTCCAGCCCGATCGGCGGATCGCCGCCCAGCGCCAGGATATTGCTGATCCCATGCCCCGCATACCGCGTCAGGATCCCCTGGATGTCGGCCTCCTGATGACAGACACACGTCAGGTGCGGGATCGTCGTGACGTTCAATTCCTTACGGGCACGCACCACCAGATCATGGGTCAGGTCACGCGTCGATCCCCCAGCCCCATACGTCACCGACACAAACGAAGGCTTAAGCGACTCAAGCTCCCGGATCGCGTGATACAGCCGATCAGACGACGCCTCGGTCTTCGGCGGAAAAAACTCAAAAGAGAACGTCGGGGTGCTTGCCTGAAATATGTCCGTGATATGCATTGTTGTCTATCCTAAGGCCACCCCGCAACACACACAACGGGGACCAAGGATCGGGGATGGTGATGTGACCACCACCTTCTGGTCAATGTGGATTGAACAACTCCCCCCCCCAACGCCGCCTCCTGAGCAACGCGAAGGGGCGGGTGGCCTTAAACCTCCGACATCATAAATCATAAATCAGAGATCATAAATCCAACAACCCCCGCGACCACTAAACTAAAATGCCCCCCTCCTCCCCCCCCACCATCGACCTCATCGTCCCCGCACGCAACGAAGAGTCCAACATCGTCGCCATGCTCGACGCCCTCCCCGCTGGCTTCTTCCGCCACGTCATCATTGCTGACAACGGCTCAACCGACCGCACCGCAGACCTCGCCAAATCACACGGCGCCACCGTCGTCCACGAACCTAAGCCCGGCTACGGCGCAGCCTGCCAGGCCGGCCTGACCTGGATCGCCAATCTAGGCACCGACCACGCCCCCACCGCCGTCGCCTTCCTCGATGCCGACCTCGCCGACGACCCCGCCGAACTGCCCCGGCTATGTGAACCCATCACCACAGGCAAAGCCGACATGACCATCGGCACACGCATCAACCTCGCCCAACCCGGCGCACTGGACCCCCACCAAAGATTCGGCAACTGGCTGGCGTGCAAACTCATCGCACTCGCCACCGGCAAACACTACAAAGACCTAGGCCCGATGCGCGTCCTCAGTTGGCCCACCGTCAAAAAACTAAACATGCAGGACCGCACCTGGGGCTGGACCGTCGAGATGCAATTCAAAGCCGCCCGGCAAAAACTGCGCGTCCTGGAAATCGACGTCCCCTACCGCAAACGACGCTCCGGCAAATCCAAAATCTCCGGCTCACTGATCGGCAGCGCCAAAGCAGGCACCAAAATCATCTCCACCATCTTCACCCTCTGGCTGACCGACCGCAAACACCCCCCAGCCCCCTGACCAACTCCAAGTACAACCACGAATATCCAACACCAACAACCTCAATATAATATCTAAAGGGATCTCTGAATAACCCTTCAGTGGGTGTGATTCCGTGCCATCACGGCTGCTAAAGCAGCCTCCGCCGGGGTTATTCAGAGGCCCCTATTATGATTTTTTTAAAAAAGCCTTTATAGGGTTTTGCACTACTGTCCCAACGTTAGTCGAATAATACCAACTGGTTAGCGAATGAGTCGGTTTGAGTTATGCCGCCCGGGCGTGAAAACACCTGTATTAACGGGGTTTTCTCGAATAGCGAGACGCTCAAGACCTGTAGTATTG
>JAJRRS010000140.1 GCA_024279275.1 Planctomycetota bacterium
ATACACCGGATGATAGGCGGCGGGTCCGGGTGCGGCAATCAGGTTGGTATGTTATCTATCGCAGGCGTGGTGATACCCAATTTGCCCTTAAAAGGCAGGAATAAAGCATCAACTCCCAGCCCTAGACCCTATCCCCCAGACCCACTACCCTAACCCCATGCAGATCATCGGCCACGGCATCGACATCGTAGAAACCGCCCGGGTGGCGAAGATGCTCAAGGACCACGAAGAACGGTTCCTTCGACGGTGCTTTACCCAGGGTGAGCAGGCGTATTGTGCCGCCAACTCGGCCAGGCAAGCGGAGCATCTGGCGGGGCGGTTCGCAGCCAAGGAAGCCATCCTCAAGGTGCTGGGGACCGGCTGGTCCAACGGGATCGCCTGGACGGATGCGGAGGTGGTGCGTGAGGCGTCGGGGAAGCCGACGGTTGTGCTGCACGGGAAATGCGCTCAGGTGGCGGGAGAGTTGGGGATCACCGGCTGGCACCTGAGCATCAGCCACACCGGGGCGTATGCCACCGCCAGCGCGATCGGGGTGGGGGCGTAGGGAGACCGGGGTTAGAAGAGATATAGTTAGCCGCAAATGAACGCGAATACACGCGAATAGGAAGCCGCCGAGCAAGGCGAAGAATGTGGACAGGATGGTCAGGATCAGATCAGATGTCCCAGGCTTGGCGATCCCATCCCGTCAATCCTGTCATCCTGTCAAACTCTTCGTCCCCCTCCGTGCTCTTTGTATTCGTTCGCGTTGATTCGTGTTCATTTGCGGCTAACAATCCCACTGTCTTCCTGACCGATTCGCGGTTATCCTGATAGTTAATCATGACACCACGCAGACGCGACAACACGCCCCCTTATGAGATCATGGGCAAGCAGCCGGCACAGCCTCAGGCCCCCGGGCGCGGGCCTGGGCCTGGCGGTGGGGCACGTTCGGGGATCGGGGGGTTTGGTCGATCGATGATGGACGCCTGGCGGGACGGGGCGAGTGAGCCTCTGCTGCTGCGCGTACCTCGGGGGATGGCGTTGTGCATCCTGGCGGGGCTGCTTGGGCTGCTGATCCTGGCCTACTGGGTCGGGCACAGCCGGGGGGATTCGGCGGCCGTGAAGCGGATGACAGCGATTTATGAACCTAACCTCAATGGGGCCGACCGCGCTCCACCAACCCGACCGGGGGCCACGCGGGGGCCAGCAGCCACGGATTCGGGGGCTTCCGGGGCTTCCGGGCCGATATCCCCCCAACGGCCCGGCGCTCCCAATAGTGATCCACGGGTCGCAGGGCTGAATTATCTGGTCTTAGCCACCTCTCCGCTGGAAGAGGCCCAGAGGCTTCAACAGTTCATGGCAGAGAGTAAAGTTGATGTCATGATCGGTCTAGGTAATAATAAGGGGCTCCACAGAGTCATCGTCCTCAAGGGCATCACCCCCCAGCAGTACGGGGACAAGGACTTTAGGGAGCGGATCCTGGCACCCATGCGGGCCTTGGGCCGAGACTGGAAGACGTTTAACAAGGGCAAAGGCGACGACCTCAGTTCCATGTTTTACGCCAAGTACCAACCAAACCATTGACCATACTCACAGATACTGACCTTAGATTTAAGAGACACGACATGAGCATCGACCGTAGCCTGAAAACCGCCGGCGGACTTTCCCGTCACCGCAATGTCCTGACCCGCGATGAGCGTGTCGCCAAACTCATCGAAGCCGGGAAGTTCGATGACAAGGGCGACAGCCCCATCGGCCTGCCCAAGGTCGGCAACCGCAAGGTCGTCGCCGGTGGCAAGACCAAGAAGAAGAAGACCGGCGACGAAGAAGGCGACGACGACAAGAAGTAAGCATCGCTAAGCTTAGCCTCCACACCGCGCACGCGCGTGCTGTGTGTGTGCTGACCGGTGGCTGTCCTGCAAATCAGAAGCGAACGCCCACAATCTTTCGCCAGGTCAATACAGCACCCGGCTGTATCTCTTCTGATGGATACTTAGAATCATGTTCGACCCCAACCGCTTCATCGCCGACCGGACCCACGCGATCGACGCCTCGGGTATCCGCAAGGTTTTTGACCTCGCCGCCTCACTCGAAAACCCCATCGACCTGTCGATCGGCCAGCCCGACTTCGACGTCCCCGATGAAATCAAGCAGGCCGCCGTCGATGCGATACACAACGGCCTGAACAAGTACACCCAGACTCAGGGCATCGCGCCGCTGGTAGAACAGATCAAAGCCAGGCTGGCCCACCGGTACCCCAAACTCGGCGACGACTACGGCCTGCTGGTGACCTCCGGCGTGTCAGGCGCACTGGCCTTACTGATGCTCTCGTGCATCCAGCCCGGCGACGAGGTGCTGATCCCCGACCCGTATTTCATGATGTACAAGCACCTGGTCAGGCTGGCCGGGGGCACGCCTGTGTTCGTCGATACCTACCCGGATTTCCAACTCAGGCCCGAACGCATCGAGCCGTTGATCAATGAGCGGACCAAGATCCTCCTGTTCAACTCCCCGTCGAACCCGACCGGCGTGGTCGCGACGGGTCAGCTCTGCAAAGAAGTTGCGGAGTTAGCTGACCGCCACGGGATTCTGCTGGTCAGTGATGAGATCTACGACGAGTTCTGCTACGAGAAGACCGACGACCCGACAAACCCAGACGAACAGGTCGTCGCCTCCCCGCTGGACCACTGCCCAAACGTCCTGCTGCTCAATGGCTACTCCAAGAGCTACGCCATGACCGGCTGGCGGCTGGGTTACGCCGCCGGGCCTCCCGCCGTGATCGCGGCGATGGCCAAAATCCAGCAGTACACGTTCGTCTGTGCGCCATCTGTTACCCAGGCCGCCGCAGTCATCGCGTTCGGCGTGGATGTATCATCACGGGTCGAGGCCTACCGCAAAAAACGCGACCACGTCGTCGAACGTCTCAGCGGTCACTACGAATTGACGACCCCCGGCGGAGCGTTCTACGCCTTCCCCAAAGTCCCCGAACACCTGGACCTCACCGGCACAAACTTCGTCAAACGCGCAATCGAGAAGAGCCTGCTGGTCATCCCCGGCGAAGTCTTCAGCGAACGCGACACACACTTCCGACTCAGCTACGCCTGTGACGATGCACGCCTCGACAAGGGATTGGACATCCTCGTCGATCTAGCGAAGTAGACTGGTTGCTTGCATGCGGATGTGCATGTATATTGAATATTGTGTCACGTCTACAATATTCTATACACTGTTTTGGGGTACCATTTCATGTCACGTATCGTCCTACTGTGTGGGGTAATCCTGATGCTAAACGCCACGGGGTGCGCGACATTTGTGAATGGTTCACACGACACCGTTGCGTTTAGTTCGGATCCAGACGGCGCGACTGTCTCCATCGATGGGGTCGCAATGGGCAAAACCCCCTGCGTCATCCCGGTTAAGCGGAAAGGCGGCGACAAGACCGTTAGCTTTAAACTGTATGGCTATAAAACGGTCCAATACCACTTGGACAGCCACATGAGCGGGTCAGTCTGGGGGAATATTCTTCTCGGCGGCCCCATCGGGGTAGGCGTAGACGCCATATCTGGACGCAGCAGTGAGTTTCAAGATTCGTTACATATTCTGTTGGAAAGAGGTTCGGGGACTATCGTCGTCGAACAGAATGAACAGAAGTCGTCAGGCAAGAATATAGACGAGTTGTAGACTTCGTTTATTGAGTTTGTTGGCATTTCAATCCAATATTGTCGTCGTCGCGGCGGGGAGGTGGACGATCTCGCCGGTGTCTCTGCGTACGATCAGGCCGTGGTCCGGGTCCAGGTCGATGACCGTGCCGGTGATGGTCTGGCCGTTGGACTTGAGCTTCAGGGTCTGTTCCCTGTGCAGGTTGCGGACTCGCCACTCATCGACGAGTCGAGATGCATCCTGAGCGTGCAGGTTGCGATCGATCTGGGCGATCACCTTCTCGGCAATAAGCAGACGATCAACCGACCAGCCGAGCATCGCAAAACTTGTGACACGGGAACGCAGCTCGGCGGGCATCTCCGCGAGGTGATCCTCGGTCAGGCCAACATTAATCCCGATCCCAATCACTGCCGTCGCACTCGCAGAACCTGCGGGCTGGACGATTTCAACCAGGATGCCGGCGAGTTTGCGGTGATCGACGTAGATGTCATTGGGCCAGCGAATCTGGATTGGGCCGTGACCGGTGATGCTCTCGATAGCCTGTGCCAGTGCGACCGCGGTCAGGAACGATACCCGGTCGATCGAACCGAGCTGGTCCGTGGGCAGTATGTGAGTCATGCTGAACAACAGCCCCACGCCCTTTGGAGCTAGCCATTGCCGACCCAGTCGCCCCCGCCCGGCGGTCTGCTCATCCGCAAAAATCACAACCGATTTGTCGGCCTGTGCCTTGACCAGGTCCTGAGTGCTGGCGGTCGTCTGGTAGACCTCAACGCTCCGCTGTGACTGTTCTGGCAAGACGTGTTGCAGATAATCCGTCCACACGCCCAGCCCGGCCTGAATCAAGTGGATGGTGTGCATGTCCCGCTCGATCGCGCAGCCGTGACGGATGAGTTCTTCTATCGAACGGTCAACACTCTTTTGAGTAACTCTGAACTCCTGTAGAAAGAAATCCAACCGGACGGGTTGGCCGTTAGCATTGAGCAGTGTGCTGAGTATGTCGAGGTCTGCTGATTTCAGGTCGACTGTCATGACGCGATGTCCAGCCCGATATCCAACGCCGGTGCCGAGTGGGTCAGTGCGCCGACCGATATGCGGTCCACGCCGGTCTGAGATATGGCGCCCACCGTCTCAAGCGTCACGCCGCCGCTGGCTTCTAATTCGACCGGTTGTGCAACAGCGTCGCGCATCGACACAGCCCGACGCAACTGATCCACAGACATGTTATCCAACAGCACGATGTCGATCCTTGTGGGCAGCACCGCTTCAAGTTGTTCCAGGGTATCGACCTCGACCATCACAAATTTGATCTGCGGGTGAGAATCCCGGCTGCGTTTCACCGCGTTGGCAACCGCTTCGCCTAAGCCCGTAGCGCCGACCTGTGCCAAGTGATTGTCCTTGAGCAGCACCGCGTCATAAAGCCCCATCCGGTGTGTCCCACCACCGCCACAGGCCACGGCATATTTTTGCAGGCCACGCAGTCCCGGCAGCGTCTTGCGCGTGTCGTAGACCTTGGCCTGAGTCCCCGATACCTGATCGACATACTGTGAAGTCAGCGTGGCCACGCCCGAGAGGTGAGTCATTAGATTAAGCGCCACTCGCTCAGCAGAAAGGATGCTGCGCATCGGGCCGGACAGGACTGCCACCACCTGACCGGGTTCGACCTTGGCCCCGTCGAGGGTCTTGATATCAACGCATATATTCTCGTCATAGGCTTGCGCAACCTCAGGCAGAACCGCTACCCCGGCCAGCCTGCCGGACTGGCGAACAACCACCGACGCCTCGCCTTTAAGATCTGCGGGGATGAACAAATCACTGGTCACATCCAGCCCATCAGGCCCAAGGTCTTCCTCCCGGGCACACAGGATCAACTCGGCCAGCCGGCCTGGGGAAATGAACGAATCGAGTTGTGGCGGATCGACGTAGGGCATGATTACTGAGGATATCCGGGGGAGTCCGGGGGAGTCCGGGGGCATCCGGGGGCATCCGGGGGCGTTCGAGGTTAGTTGCTGAGTTTGTGTAATGAGACACGATATCGTCCGGGGCCAAGAGCTACAAAACGGACCGTGTCGCCGGGGATCATCTGGTACTGCTGATAGTAAGGCCCCCATCCGCGCCACCGCAGCATCGTTTTGCCATCTGCGAACCCGGTCGCGATCTCCCGCCCGTCCGGCATCAACAGTGTCACCGGTTGGCTCCGCATCTTCTGTGAACTGCCCAGCAAACTCAGGTATCGGTTGCGGATCGCACCGTCGGTCAGCGGGATATCCATCAGCGGGCTGAGTGATTCATCCACCACGTGCCACGCCCGCATTGATTTGGGATACACCGGGCCGACTTCAAGCGGCTCGATTTGTGTGAGGTTGACAAAGACCGCGAACCGGCTGTTCTGCTTGAGTTCCCAATAACTATCGTCGCCACAGACAGCGAGGTTGTGGCGCAGGCGTAGCCGAAGGATGTCGCAGGGTTCCAGCCCCTCGTGCAGCTCGATCTTGCCCGCAATCGCGGTCGCCATGAACGGGCCGGAAGACGCTTTGATGAAGATCCGTTCGCCCGACTCGAGGGCACGGTAGGGCGGTTGGGCGGTGCGCGTCAGCCGGCTCTCGACGGTCTTCTTCCCTTCGAGGATCAACCGGATGTACGGGCGTTTGAGAATTGCGACGTGGATCGGCATGCCGGTATCTTAACGTGGATAGGCCAATAGATCGCAAAGTCAGGCTTGAACGATGCCGTCTACGTCAGATAGGTGTAGCCGACCAGCCCCTGCTCGTAGAACCGCCGAAGCCGGGTCGCTTCCTCGACCGTGAGCCGATCGCAGCGGACCGCCGCCTCGACCGACCGACGAAAGTTACGTCGGAGCTGATCGGTGTCGTACTGGACGTACTGCAGCACCTCGGTCACGCTGTCGCCCTCGATGATCTCATCAATCGATGCCCGGCCATTCTCATCGACGCTAACGTGAACGGCGTTGGTGTCGCCCAGCAGGTTGTGCAGGTCGCCAAGGATCTCCTGATACGCACCGACCATGAACGCGCCGATGTAGTAGTCTTCGCCGTTGACCGGGTGTAGCGGGAGGACCGTGTTGGCCTGATTTTTGCCGATGAACTGGTCGATCTTACCATCGGAATCGCAGGTGATATCCGCGAGGATTCCCTCGCAGGTCGGCTTCTCGTTGAGCCGATGGATCGGCATGATCGGAAATAGCTGGTCGATCGCCCAGCTATCGGGCATGGACTGAAAGATCGAGAAGTTGCAGAAATACGTCCGGCAGAGCAGCGTTTCCAGATCCTTAAAATCCTGTGGTGGGTCAGGCATCCCACGGACATACCCCAACGCCTTGAAGCAAATCGCGTAGTAAAAACGCTCAGCCAAGGCACGCAACTCAAGCGAACAGTACCCCAGGTTAAAAAGATTCATCGCCTCGCCGTGCGCGACCTGGGCGTCGTGGTAGGACTGTGCGAAGGTCTTCTCGTTCAGCTCGAAGTAAGCGTCGTACAGCGAACGTATCGGGTGCGGCAGGTCCTCCACCTCGGACCGGGGCATCTCATCGGGTGGCTCAAAACCGTCGAACCCTGATGAACCTAATACGTTGAAGATCAAGACGCTGTGGTACGCGACCAGCGCCCGGCCGGACTCGCTGATGATCGTGGGGTGGGGCACATCCGACTCGTCGCACAGCTCCTGGATGTGGTACACCACGTCGTTGGCGTATTCCTGCAGCGAGTAGTTGATGCTCGAACTGACATCGGTTTTGCTGCCATCATAGTCCACGCCCAAGCCGCCGCCGACGTCGATGTATTTAAGCCCGGCCCCGGCCTTATGAAGCTCGCAGTAGATCCGCACCATCTCAATAATCGCACGCTTGATCGGTGCGATCGTCGTGATCTGGCTCCCCAGGTGGAAGTGCAGCAGGTTCAGGCAGTCCAGCATGTCCTGTTCTTTTAGATACGCCACCGCGTCCAAGACTTCGCCGACGAACAGGCCGAACTTGGAATGAACCCCGCCGGACTGCTCCCATCGGCCAGAGCCTTTCGTCGCCAGCTTCACCCGCACCCCGATCTGTGGGCGGACGCCGTGCTCCTTGGCATAACGCACAATCAACTCAAGCTCAGTGAATTTTTCTACCACGGGGATGATGTTCTTGCCCAGCTTGGTCGCCAGGATCACCGCCTCGATGAACTGCTCGTCCTTGAATCCGTTGCAGATGATCGGGGTCGTTTCATCCTCTACCATCGCCAGTACCGCCAACAGCTCGGGCTTGCTCCCCGCCTCCAGCCCAAAGCCATGCTCTTGCCCAAAAGCCAGGATATCCTCGACCACGTGCCGCTGCTGGTTGACCTTGATGGGGTACACGCAGCGATACCCGCCCTTGAACTCCATCTCCTCGATCGCGTTCGCAAATACCCGGGCCATCTCCGACAGACGGTGGCGCAGGATGTCCGTGAAGCGGATCAGTAGTGGCAGTTGCACATCGCGTTGCCGAAGCTGCTCGACCAGGTCTTTCAGATCGATCTGCACCCCGGGATCGTGCGTCGGGTGGACCGCGAGGTGCCCGGCCTCATTGACCGAAAAATAACCCTGCCCCCATCGGTCCAGGCCGTAGAGAGCTTGGGAATCTTTGGCCGACCAACCCGGTGAATCGGTCGGCGTGGCTGGCACGGCATCGTTGGTTAAAGGGTTTGGTGTATCCATTAGCGGTTGCCCGGCTTTCATCACGCGGGTATCAATCTTGTCTGAGGCGCAGTTTACCGGCGACTTGGATGTCGTGCAGCCCCCGGAGAAACCCCCGACGAAATCCCCCGCCATATCCCCAACGGAGTCACGCCCGATCAGCCACATCCAACGGACAGGCTGAATCCCGCGAGGGATATAGAGACATAAAAAGCCCCGCCATGGTGGCGAGGCTCTTAGATTCCAAATTAATCGTTACGGCCCCGGAATATCAGCCGCTTGCCGTATTGATCAGTTGCGTCGCCCAAGTGCCAACATACCCAGTCCCATCAACACCAGACTCGCCGGCTCGGGGATCTCGCTGAAGGTGATGTTCACGGTCAGCGCCTTCTTGTCGATGAACGCCGCATCCGCCGGGGCGTCCGCCGAAGCGATCAGGATGTTATCCAAGTCCACCCGCACACGGGTCGCATCAAGCCGGGTCAGCACGACCGTGCTGGTCCCAGACCAGATTCCCGAGCCTGTCCCCGCCAGCGGAAATGCCTGATCAAAAGCGATCGGGCTGCTGACGAACCCCCCAATCAGGGGGTCAAGAACCGTAGCCACTAGTGTCCCTCCCGCGGTGACCTCGGCAGTGTTTCCCAGCAATAGGAAATCGCCGATTTCATCTAGGCTAATGGATTCTATGAACAGGCCCGGGTCGGCCTGGATAACAAACGAAAGCTGCCC
>JAJRRS010000141.1 GCA_024279275.1 Planctomycetota bacterium
CAATATCGACGCCGCAAAAAGCGCCGCATTCACCGCCCCGTGGCTGCCCATGCTCATCGTCCCCACCGGGATACCCTTAGGCATGTTGCAGGTCGACAACAACGCATCAATCCCGCCCATCAGTTCCCCCTTCATCGGCACCCCCAGCACCGGCAGATGCGTCCCCGCCGCCATTACCCCCGCCAGGTGCGCGCTCATCCCCGCTGCGGCGATGATGACTTTCAAGCCTCGTTCCGCCGCCGTGCTGATAAACTCATGTGCCCTCTGCGGTGTACGGTGGGCTGAGCACACCTTCATCTCATAAGCGATACCCAACTGCTCCAGCACCGCCGCGCACTGCCGCATCACCTGCGCATCACTGACGCTGCCCATCACGATGCCAACAACCGGTGTTTGATCGCTCATAGCCGAAGTATAACGGGATCGCTAAGAACAAGTAACTCGGATGGGTCGGATGAATCGGATCAAGACATCAAGGCAGCTTCATCGCCGGTACAACGGAACCAAACAGAAGGAACAGTGATAAACGCTGATGAACGCAGATAAAACAGCACCCAGCCCTTCACCCGTCTCCACTTCTTATCACCGTTCATCCCTGTTCCACGCCTCCCGTTTTCCTCTGCGCCCCCTGCGAACTCTGCGCTGAACTCCTCGCCCCGCCTTCATCCGACCCATCCGAGCTACTCCCCCTTCCTCCAAGCCTCCGAAAAACCCGTTCTCCCTTCTTATCACCGTTCATCAGCGTTCATCCCTGTTTCACTCCTCCTGTTTTCCTCTGCGCACTCCGCGGTGAAACGCCCCCGTCTTTTTTCCGACCCATCCGAGTTACTCCCTCATTCCCCCTCCCCATCACCTCCGCTCCACCAATCCCCCTCTGAATCTGTGCTAATCCGCGAAAATCTGTGGGCAAATCCTCTCTTCTTGGCGTCCTCAGCCGCTTGGCGGTTAATCCAGCCACTATGATGACTAAGCCCAACTCACACCGGATTATCCATGCGTACCAAACACGAAAAATACCTCCTGGAACTCACCGCCCTCCCCACCGCCACCGGCCGCGAACAATCCGTCATCGCTTGGGTTGAACGCTGGGCACGCCGACGAAAAACCGTCGACCTCTCCCGCGATCGCTTCGGCAACCTCCTGCTCAAACGCATCGGTGCCCGTTCACGCAAGCCGATCTTTTTCACCGCACACATGGACCACCCCGCCTTTGTCGTCGTGGAACAACTCGGCCCACGTTCCCTCATCGCCGAGTTCCGTGGTGGCGTGGATGACCCCTACTTCGTTGGCTCCCGTGTCCGCCTACACTCCGGTGAACAGGATTCACGCCCCGGCAGAGTCACCCGGCTGGACCCACCGACAAAGCCCGGCACTGATAAACGTGTCTTGATCGAACTGACCAAGCCCGCAGACGCCAAACCCGGCGACATCCTGACCTGGCACCTCCCCGCACCACGCATTACCCGCAGCCGACTCCGCGCCCCAGCCTGCGACGACCTCGCCGGCGTCGCCGCAGCTATCGCCGCTTTCGAGCAACTGAACAAGATTCATTCCAAACAAACCGCCCCCGATCCCCCCAGCTCCTCCGGTTCCCCCGGTTCCCCCGACGTCCGCGTCCTATTAACACGAGCCGAAGAGGTCGGCTTCATCGGTGCAATCGCCGCCTGCAAAAGCGGCATCATCCCCAAAGCCGCACGCCTCGTCGCTTTGGAAACCTCCAAGACCTTCCCCGACTCACCCATCGGCGCCGGCCCGATCGTCCGCGTCGGCGACCGCACCAGTAGCTTCGACCCCGACCTCACCTACCGCATCTCACAAATCGCTCAACACATCCAACAACAAGACCCCGCCTTCCACTGGCAACGCAAACTCATGCCCGGCGGAACCTGCGAAGCCACCGCCTTCCAAACCCTCGGCTTCACCGCGACATGCCTCTGCCTCCCGCTTGGCAACTACCACAACATGAACGCCGACACAGCAAGCATCGACTCAGAAATCATCTCACTATCCGATTATCACAGCCTGATCCGCCTGCTTATCCAAGTCGGACGCTCGCTTGATGACCGCGCGGCATCACCACCCTTAAAAGATCGCCTCGATCGTCTTTTTGCGCAGCGGCGCAGCCTGCTTCGCTGACTCATTTTTATAAACCCCCGTCAATCAGAGCTGTAACGCTCCGATCCGCCCGGGTTGTTTTCTGCGCATACACCCAACCCGATGTCCGTCGTTGCGCGGCGCACCCCCTGCGCTTTGGCCCGCAGGTGTTGCGCGACGACAGAATTTCAAGGTTAACTCAATCACCTGTGAGGCCGGTTGTGGCTGCCCGCAACAAATGCTTCTTCAGCCATTGTTATCAACTGTTTACACGCATCGCCCACATAGATTGCATCGATCGTCAAGCCCGTTTGGCACGCCTGGCACCCCCGTTGCGTTCTGACCGGGGGCGGCGTGCCGTTGCGCCGCATTGGAAGTTCAGCCTCGTTGACAGGATGTATCAAGCGATGAATGAACAGGTCTGGTTGCCTTTGATCCGATCTTCGAGCCAGCAGACGCTG
>JAJRRS010000142.1 GCA_024279275.1 Planctomycetota bacterium
TGAGCAACCGCGTGCTCGAAGGCGAAGCCGACATCGACCATGCGTGCAAGGACAGTTGGAACCGGCTCACCCCCGAACGCCTGAAAACCATCACCGCCACCGACTGGCTTACGCACGAGTTTTAATCGGAATTGGTATTAGCGCCACAATAGGCGTGAATAGTTTTGTGATCGTCATAGGCACACCCCGCGACAACCATCAAAAACACCGCGCTTTCATTTGACCTATTGCACGCGGATATGAAAAGGCCCACGCCGTAAAGCATGGGTCTTTGGATTGGTACTTTTACGATTCAATATTTACGCCGGGCTGGGCATCACACCGGGCGGCTCATCACCCAGATCGTTTTCCGGCTGTGGTTCGGGCTTCTGCTCCGCCTCTGCGGCCTTGTCTTTCTCAGCCTTCAAGAGGTCGCTGACGGTGGCCTTGGTGAGTTGTTCACCACGCATGATCCGATCGACCTCGTCGCGGTTCAGCGTCTCGTACTTGAGTAGCGCCTTGGCCAGAGCATCGAGCTGGTCGCGGTGCGCTTCCAGCACCTCCTTGGTTTCGCCGTAAGTCCGGTCGATCAGGCTCTTGACCTCTTCGTCGATGATGCGGGCGGTTACGTCGCTGAAAGCCCTCTCCGGCTGCTCCCAGGGCTGGCGTGAATCATCGACGCCGTAGAGCTGGAACCCCAACTTATCACTCATGCCGAACTCGGTAATCATCGCACGGGCAATGGACGAGGCTTGGCGGATGTCTTGCGATGCGCCGCTTGAAATATCACCGCAAAACATGTCCTCAGCGATCCGCCCCCCGTAGGTCACGCGTAGCTGGGCGAGCAACTGCCTCTTGGTGTGGATGTGCCGATCCTTCTCGGGGAGCATGAAGGTCACGCCCAACGCCTGGCCACGCGGGATAATCGTCACCTTGTGCAACGGCTCGGAGTCCTTGTCGAAGAACATGACAATCGCGTGGCCGGCCTCGTGATAGGCGATGACCTTCCGCTCGTCTTCCTCGATCTTATGACTCTTGCGTGCCCGACCCCACTTGACCTTGTCGCGGGCCTCTTCCAAGTCGTCTTGCTCAACAAAATCCTTATTCTGCATCGTCGCACCGATGGCGGCCTCGTTGACAATCGCAGCCAGGTCGGCACCGGAAAACATCGGCGTCCCCCGTGCGATCTTCTCGAGGTCTATGTCCGGACTCATCTTGATCTTGCGACAGTGAACCTTGAATATCTCGGCCCGGCCCTTGATATCCGGCAACGACACATGGATCTGCCGATCGAAACGTCCGGGGCGGGTCAACGCCGGGTCCAGCACGTCCGCCCGGTTGGTGGCGGCAATCACGATGACCTGGTCGTTGGACTCAAAGCCGTCCATCTCCACGAGGATCGCATTAAGGGTCTGCTCACGCTCGTCGTGTCCGCCGGAAGAATAGCCGTTGCCACGACGTCGGCCGACCGCGTCGATCTCGTCGAGGAAGATAATGCAAGGCGAAGAGTCCTTGGCCTGCTTAAAGAGGTCACGCACACGCGACGCGCCCACGCCGACGAACATCTCTACAAAGTCCGAACCGCTGATCGAGAAGAAAGGCACGTCCGCCTCCCCGGCCACCGCCTTGGCCAGCAGCGTCTTGCCACAGCCCGGCGATCCGATCAGCAATACGCCCCGCGGCACACGACCGCCCAGACGCTGAAACTTCTTGGGGTTCTTCAAGAACTCGATGATCTCGCTGATCTCGTCCTTCGCCTCTTCGATCCCTGCCACGTCCGCCAGCGTCACCGTCGAGTGTTCCTTGTTCACCACCTTGTGACGCGAACGCCCAAAGCTCCCGAGCATCCCCCCCGGCCCGCCCCCAGCATTACGCAGCGAGCGGATGAAGAAGAAGTAAATCAAAAACGCGATGATGAACAGCGGACCCCAGCTCATCAAAAATATGAACAGCATGCTGGTGGAGGTCTGGAACTCGAATAACTGATCGACCTCGCGTAATTCAGTGGTGAACAACGCCCGGACCTCGACATCAATCGCCACCGATACACGGTTCCCCGAAACGCCCTCAGCATCAGTCCCCGTCACGCCGTCTTTTAACGTGCCCACCGCCTCATCCGACTTTATGATGACGTTTTTATCAAACGCATCCTGCTCGGCATAGCTGATGAACTCCGACCAGGTGATCTTCCTGGGCCGTGGCTCCTGAGTCGCGAACATTAAAAACAACGCCACCACCAGTCCGCCCATCAGCAGCCAACTGACCATACCTCGCGACATCACGTTGGAATTGCGCGGACCCTGAGGCGACTTGCCATCGCCCCCGCCCCCGCCCCCGGAGTTGCCACCGGAACCCCCCGAATCACGGGGGTCACGTTCAGAGCCGTTGTTTTTGGAATCTTTGGGATCGGACATTCGTGTCTCTCAGTTTCTTTTCGGGAACCCATCTGCCAGCGCAGAGGGATTTTGGTCGGGGCTGTGTATTGTAGGCCTAACACCGCACCCATGCCCGGATTCTATCGGCTAATAACCCCGCCACCCCCGACAACACGGCGGACGCCCGGATAACTCACCAATCGGCCTGCATCGTGGAAACAATATCCTGGGCCAGCCGCTGCACCGCCTGGTGCTGAGCGATCTCAAAAGGCTCCCCCACCCCCGCCGTCGGGATGTATCGGCCAATCGACTTAAACCCCCGCCGATCACGGATCACGCCCCCTTTTCCAAGGTCTTTCCACACAAAATCCACTGTCACCGTCAGTTCCACCTCCTGAGGCACGCCCCCGGGACGACGACGACTTATCTGCCGCTGCTCGATATGAGTAATCGTCCCCGCCAACTGCGTCTGCGCCACACCCGGACTCACAACCTTATAGGGCGTTCGCGACTCGATCTGTTTGGTCAACGCCTCCGCCAACTCAAACTCTATCCCACGGTAGAACGTCCGATTCTCAAATATCGGGGCCGCCACCGTCCGGTATTCCGTCGGGAACAGTTCCTTGCTGGAATACCCACAGCCGCCCAACTGCGTGAACATCCCCAACACCACAACCCAGCCACACACCCCAACCATTTTTGCCATCACTCGATCCATCACGGCTTCTCCGGCTGGGTTTGGGGCGCTTGTGCTTCACTCTCACTTGCAGACGTCGGCTGAGTCTGGCTCGGCTCAACTTCAGATTCCGGTTCAACATGGTCGGCCTGCGCCTCGGTCGCTTCAGGCATACTTTCCGCCTCGACAGGCGTAACCGTCTGCGGCTGTGCTTCGATCTCATTAGTCCGCTCAGTCACAGCCGCTTCCAAGTCTTCCACCAATGCTTCATCAGACACCGCCGCCTCTTCCAAAGCCGGGGCTGTCAATGTGTCACTCACTTCGTTCGCTGCATCTTCCCCCGGCCCCTCGATCGGCAGTTCTAAGGGCAACTCCGTGGCTACCTCCGGGAGCGCAACCACTTCCGGGGGCGCAAAATCCGGGGGCGAGACCTCTTCCAGGGCCAGCACCGGGGCACCCATCCCCTCCAACGCCGCCACCGCGTCCAACGCCGCAGCCGTCTGCGGATAATCCGTCACCACACGTTGATATAAATAGATCGCGCTGAGCGATTGCTTCCGCTTGACGTGCCAATCCGCCGCAACCATATCACGCATCGCAAGCGATTCATCGATCCGGATCAGCAACGCCCCCACCCCGATCCGCTGGGCCGACGACGGGTATTCCGCACGATAAGTCTTCAGCCGTTGCCCCGCATCAATCAAGCCCGTCGCATCAAACCTCGGCCCCTTGAACCGCGCCAGGTTCGCCTGGATCAACCGCAGCATCGCCCACTCCCGCCGTTCACTCCGTGGGTAATTTATCAGGAACAGGTCATACGCCTCGGTCGCGCTGTCCATCTGTGGCTTATCAAAATAGTAATCCGCCAGCATCAGGCTCGCCATCTCACCTAACTCGCTGCCCGGGCTGCGTTCCTGGATACGCACGAGTATTTCCTCTGCCTCGTCCGTCGCCGGCAAAATCCGCATCCCCCACAGCCGACGATTCATCCCCCCCGCAAACAACTTCGCCAGTTCGAACTCACGCTCCATCGCCGTATGAAACTGCTCGGAACCCATGAACTGACGGATCACGTATTCGTAATCGTATAACGACTTGAAGAAGTGCTTCCTCGCCACATTCGCATCACCCCGAATCAGGTACGCCTCCGCCAGCAACGCGTGACCCTCATGCGCCTCGATCCAATCGTCTGCAGCGTGCTTCGCCTTCTTGCCCTCGCCCTGCGCGATCAGCTTACGGATCGCGTTGAGCTTGCCCTCCGGCGACCCCGGCTCATGCACCGGCTGCTTCACCCAATCCCCGTCTTCCAAATCATACCGCTGCTGCGCATCAGCCGGGCTGATCCAGCCCAACAACACCAATGCAAACAACAACAGCCCCCCCCACCGGCTCCATCCCTGATCTACCCGATTGTCCTGATGCATCAAACTGGCTCCTTGCCCGCCTGAAACACTCAGGCCAGCGATGCAGATCATAAGCCAGCGCGAATAACCGGGCAAAGCGGGGGTGAGCAGCCATGAGCCATTAGCGGTTAGCCATTAGCCTGATCTGCGGATACATCGCACCTGCGACATCCGTGTATTTGCCACAAGTACTTCAATCGCATCCCCCAAAATCCCCGAATCCTGACACCCGAATCCCGACACCCAAACCCCGAACCCCGCTCTCAGTTTGACATCCAAACCCAACGACCTCTAAAATCGCCCCACACACCTCACGGTGCCACGCCTCCCTAGCTCAACTGGCAGAGCAGCTGACTCTTAATCAGCGGGTTGAAGGTTCGAGTCCTTCGGGGGGCATTTTCATTTTACAGGCTCAATAAGCGTGATAACTCAGCACCCCCACCATGCTGACCACAGCCGCTACCTAAATATCAATCTACCGATCCAAGCCTCTGCCCAAGTGTTCTTTTACCAATCCCAACCGCCGTACCCCCACGGAGGCCCCCCAGGCGGGAAAGTAATATGAAAACGGAACGCAAGAAACGCGGATGGGTGTATCGGGGGTTGTTGGGGTTAGTAATATTATTAATGGCTACCTCCCTAATGTTATTGCCGGTATCTAAGACGTGGGCATTCGCTATCGACCTACCTTTGTATTCGCATTCTGCGATCTCACTGCGTGTAGGAGGTGGTATAGTTGACATTAAATACCAAACCACTCATAAGATCACAGCTAGCTTCAACTATCACAATTTCCGCAAAATTATGCAATCGGCCGGTGTTCCATATCTACCAAGATACATGTGGTGGAAGTGGCGATGGCAATATGCCGTGTATCACTCGGGATTGAGTTTAAGGTTTCTATTCCCACATTGGATTTTATGCGTCCTATTGATGATATGGCCGACTATTTCTACCGTGGTATGGGCGCGCTCACGCCCCCTCCCCGGCCACTGCACCGCCTGCAACTACGACCTGCGCGGCAGCACCGAATCAACAACCTGCCCCGAGTGCGGAGAAGCGATCAAGCGACCGTTGGTGCAGGATGCAGAGGCTTGATTCAGGCCACCTTCACGATTCACAGCCCATATCACTCACCCATAACCGATTCAGAACCTTCATCCACCACCACTACCCCCGGCAACGGCTCAACCGGCTCAGTCGCATACGCCTCTTCCCCACGCAACCGTCGTGCGATATCCGCGATGATTCGGGGATCGCGGTAAGCATCGGTGTGTGACCGCGACCACGCACGGGCTGGCAACCACCACGGCGTCTGCCCGTCGGGTGCCGCATTATACGCCTTCATCTTAATCCCAGCGCGCATGTACGGCGCATGTTAGGCATTGCGCTATGGGTGGGTTGGTGCGATGATGTGGCCTTCACGACACGGAGGTCCACGCCATGCATATCCAAACACACAAACCGATCGAACA
>JAJRRS010000143.1 GCA_024279275.1 Planctomycetota bacterium
AAGGTTGGGTGCTTCATCGTCGAATCCGCCTGCGGAGAGCTTGTCGGCGAGGGTGGCCATGACGTCGTCGGCCTCGTAGCCCGGAGACACGATGATCGGGAGGCCGAACAACTCCGCCAACTCGAACATGCGTGGGATCTGTACGACGAAGTCGTCGGGCGCCTCGTCGCGGTTGGCTTTATATTCGGGGTAGAAATCGTCGCGGAAGGTTTTGCCCTTGGGGTCGATGACCATGGCTGCGTAGGGCGGGTTGCACTCCTTGAACAGCTTGATGAGCATGCCGGTGAAGGCGAAAAGTGCGTTAGTGGGTTCGCCGGTGACGGGGCTGGTCATGACGCCGCTGCTTCCGGGGCGGATGGCGAAGTAGGCGCGGAACATCTGCGCGTGGCCGTCGATGAGGTAGAGGGTGTTGGGGGGGACGGGCTTGGGCATGGGAGGATTATAGGGGTGATGATGAGGAGGTGTGAACCACAGAGACACAGAGGCACAGAGTAGGAATAGGAGTTAATCCACAGAGGGCACAGGATGTGCAGGATGTAAGACAGGCGGCTAAATCAAAGTCCAATCCTGCTCACCTGTGGATCGATTCTTCTCTGTGTCTCTGTGCCTCAGTGGTATTCCCTTTTCTGGATTACCAATCCAACGTCCCGAGCCAGGCGTTGCGCAGGTCGTCGAGCTTGGTGTCGAGGATTTGTCCGTCCTGGGGGGTGCGTAGGGTTAGGCGGTCGTGGTCGGTGAAGGAGCCGACTTGGCCGAAGGGGGTGTTGGTTTTGCGTAGCGACTTGATGACGGCGTCGAGCTTGTCGGGTTGGATTTCCAAGAGGTATCGGCTGGGGGTTTCGGCGAAGCAGGCGGTTGGGGCGTCCAGGGCTGTCGCGGTGGGTAGGGCGGCGAGGTCGAGGTTCAGGCCGATGCGTCCGGCGAAAGCCATCTCGGCGGCGGCGATGAGTAGGCCGCCCTCGGAGCAGTCGTGTGCGGAGCGGATTAAGCCTTGATCTATTAGTGATGCGACGGCGTTAGCGTTGGCTGGGCCGGCGGCGAGGTCGAGGCGTGGGATGCGTCGGTCGGTTAAGTTGCCACCGATTTGTGCGTAGTGAGAGCCGCCCATGTTTGTGGCAGTATCGCCGACGATTAAGAGCAGGTTGCCGGGGGCTTTGGCGTCCATGGTGCGTGCTTTGCGTGTGTCGTGGACGATGCCGACCGCAGAGATCAATAGGGTTTGTGGGATGGTGATGAGTTGGCCGTCTTTGGTGGTGAACTGGTTGCTCAGTGAGTCTTTGCCGGAGACGAAGGGGGTTTTGTAAGCCATCGCGCCGTCGTAGCAGGCTTCGGCTGCGCGGACGAGTGTGCCGAGCATGGCGGGGTCGTCGCAGTTGGGCCAGCAGAAGTTGTCGAGTATGGCGATGCGTGAGGGGTCAACGCCGACACAGACCGCGTTGCGCACGGCTTCATCGATGGCGGCGAGTGTGGCGAAGTACGAGTCGCCGTCGGTTGCGAAGCCGCGTTCGGTGGCTTTTTCGCAGAGGTAGGGTGCGCCGCCGACGGAGATGGCGATGCCGCGTTGGGAGTTTAGTTTGGGTCGTATGACGGCGGCGTCGGAGGGGCCGTCCTGTTCGGGGCCGACGAGGGGTTTGACGACGGAGCCTGCTTGCACTTCGTGGTCGTATTGGCGGACGATCCAGTGCTTGCTGGCGATGTTGGGGTGTGCGAGGAGGCGGAGGAGGGCGTCGGGTATCGGGTGTCGGGTATCGGGTGTCGGGGGAGAGGGATGGTGCAGAGCCGCGTCGCTCTGGGCGCGGATAGACGCGCTGTGTGAAGAACCCGCGTCTTCGCTGCGCTTAGGCGCGGCGTTGGGGGGCGCGGTCGAAGATGGAGTGGTGGGGGGCGTGTGTGAAGATGGAGGTGTGAGGGGCCAGGTTGCTTCTCTGGTGGGGGTGGGGATGCCTTCGTGGAGCAGGGGCATGGGGAGGTGGGCGACCTCGGTGCCTTGGTAGGTGAGGAGGAGTTGGGAGACGCCTGCTGTGGTGGTATCTATTGTGTGGTCGTGTGTGACGGGGTGTGCGAGTTCGCCGAAGTGTCCCATGTCGCTTAGTTCGACGCCTTCTGCTTCGCAGAGGACTTTGAGGCGTTCGAGTTTGTCGGGTGGGACGGAGAGGATCATGCGTTCTTGTGCCTCGCTGATCCAGATTTCGGTGTAGCTTAGGCCCTGGTATTTCAGGGGTGCGCTTTCGAGAGTGACGTAGGCGCCGGTGTTTTCACCGAGTTCTCCGATGGCGCTTGAGAATCCGCCTGCGCCGCAGTCGGTGAGGCCGGAGTACAGTGGGCCGTCGTGTTGATCGCGTGCCTGGAGGATGACGTCGAGTGTTTGTTTTTCGGTGATGGCGTTGCCGATCTGCACGGCATGGGAAAACTCATCGGCATGGGTGTCGGTCAGTTCGGCGCTAGAGAAAGTTGCGCCGTGGATGCCGTCACGCCCGGTCGCGCCGCCGAGCGCGACGATGCGGTCGCCTGGCATGGCTTTGCCGAAGCAGCGGTTTAGTGGGATCAACCCGATGCAGCCGACGAAGACCAGGGGGTTGGCGATGTAGTCGTGATCGAAGTAGACGGCCCCGTTGAGTGTGGGGATCCCCATGCGGTTGCCGTAGTCCCGGACGCCTGCGACGGCCTGTTGGAGGGTGCGTTTGGGTGGTATGACACCGCTAGGGATGTCTTGCGCCAAAGTTTCCGGGGGTGCGACGCAGAAGGTGTCGGTGTTGGCGATGGGACGTGCGCCCATGCCTGTGCCGATGATGTCGCGGATGCAGCCGCCGATGCCTGTTGCTGCGCCGCCGTAGGGTTCGATGGCGGAGGGGTGGTTGTGGGTTTCGACCTTGATGCAGATGCCATCTTCGTCGTCGAACTTTATGATGCCGGAGTTGTCCTTGAAGACACTGATGCACCAGTCTTTATGGGGCTGGGTTTGCATCAGTTCGAAGGTCGCGGCGGCGACGGTGCGTTTGAGTAGGTTGTCGATGGTGACGGAGCCGTCGTCGTGGACGGTGTGGCCCTGCTTCCCCTCAAACTTAATCCCCGATCCCTGATCCCCGATCCCCGAACCCTCCCGATAGTGGATCGTCGACTTGAGCGTTTTGTGTACGCAGTGCTCGCTCCATGTCTGGGCGAAGGTTTCAAGCTCGATGTCGGTGGGGTCACGGCCGATCCCCCGGAAGTGGTCGCGGATGGCGTGCATCTCGGTGAGGCTTAGGAAGAGGTGGCCTTGGCGGGAAAGTTTGGTCAGTGCGTCGTCGTCGAGTTCGCGGATCGGGATGTGTGTGATGCGCAGCTCGTAGGCGTGGCCTTGGGGGAATTCATCGGGGATGAAGGGGGTGGTGTGGATGTCCTGGATGACGGGGTTGGCGAGTGAGCGCTGGGCGAAGCGGCGCAGGGCGTCTTCGCTTGGCCGATCAGTTTCCGTATCGCCACTGGAAAGGTCGAAGTCATAGCGGAACCCGGTGCGTACCTGGACCGACTCGGCGGGGAGGTCGGGGAACATCTCACAGATCGCGGATTTGGCGGATTGTGCGACGGGGTCCATGACGCCGGGTTGGTAGTGGACCTCCAGCATGACCCCCGCCCCCGGAGCTTCCCCCGCCCCCGGAGTTGCCCCCAGTGTTGCCACCTGATTCACCGGGTCGGCCAGCAGTTCTTGGGCGAGCGTTTCGGCCTGGTCGCTGGTTAGGGGTGCCTGGATCAGGTAGACGCGGGCGGTGTGAACGGCGGTGACATTGCCGAGTTGCCGTTTCGCCTGCTCAAGCAGCGCCAGTCCGTGCGGGTCCGACTCGCCGGGCTTGGGGCGGACTTCGACACGGAATACAGCGGGATGGGGTCGGTCAACTTGGTCCATGGCTTGTGGCTCAACGGCGGTCGGGGCGGTCATGCTTGCTCCATGAAGTCGAAAAACGGGGAAGGAACCGGATGATAGGGAATCTGGAGACGGTGTACCACAGGGTTGCCGGGTGATGGGATCCCGGCCAAGGCCCGATGGGCCATGACCGGGCTTTGGGGAAGCGGGCGATGGGCTTATTCAGGGGTTGTGTCGACGCGGGCTTGGATCGTCCCCAGCCGTGTCGGGAGCTTGAACCAGCCCTCGTTGGGGGTGTAGGCGACGTCGTAGCCGTCGGGTTGCGGGAGGTAGACGGGGCGGTAGGTGGTGTTGTAGACGGGGAGGTAGACGCGGCCGGTGGCGTCGGTTTTTTGGTGCGGGTAGATCAGGACGAGGCGTTGGTTCAGGGCGGTGCCTTCGTGGGTGACGCGGTCGCAGCCGATCTCGATGCGGTCGAGTTTGAGGTTGGGGACGGGGTTGCCTTGCGCATCGGTGTAGCGGATGGCGATGATCTTGGGGGCGTTGGTGATGGCGAGTTGGTATTCGATGTCTGCGGCGTTTGGATCGTTGTTTAGTTGGTGCCAGGTGGCGAGGAGGTAGTGGGCGTAGAAATTGTTTTGGGAACGGGCGTGCTGAAGCACGGCCCGCCGGGTTGTGTCGTTGGTGAAGACTGGGGAGGATGCGAGTTTGGCGCAGGCGAGGACGGCTTCTTCTTCTTCGGGGGAGATCACGAAGCCGGGGTCGCGGTAGCGGGGTTTGTTGTAGGTGTATTGAACGTTGGCGGCGTTGGGTTTGACGAGTGTGGTTTGGATGACGGCGGGGGCGTGCCAGCTTTCGCGGTCGGCCCAGGTGAGCACGGGTCGGCTGTCGTGGACGTGTTGCTCGACGGATCGGATGGTCCACCAGACGATGAAGAAGAGGACGACGCAGCCCAGTGCGGAGTAGGCGAGGAATTGGCGGCCGGAGATGGTGGGGGTGGGGGAATGTTTGATTTGTGATTGATGATTTATGATTTGGGGAGGGGGTTGACCGGGGGAGTGATTGGGGGACTTACCCCGGCCAAGGCCCCGGGGGCCATGACCGGGCTTTGGGTTTGGGGGGTTGTTGGGTGTAGGTGGGGGAGGGTCTTGCATCAGATGAGGTTATGCCGCTTGAGGTGGGAAGTCATCTGGGCGACGGGGTCGTTGGGGTCGGTGACGTGGCAGGTGTGCCAGCCTTGGGCGTTTGCGGCGTGGATATTTTCTTCGCTGTCGTCGAAGAAAAGTATCCCGCTTGCGGGGGTGGCGGTGGCTTGCTGGACGTGTTGGTAGATCGAGGGGTTGGGCTTGCGGTCCTTGAGGAGGTGGCTGGCGAAGCGGTGGTGGAGTTGATGCAACGGTAAGCCGTTTGGGTGGTCGGGGTCGGTCATGGCCTGCCAGTGGTTGGCGTTGGTGTTGGAGAGGCAGGCGGTGGTGAGGTTTTGGGCGTTGAGTGTGTCGATGAGTGTGTCGATGCCGGGGAACGGGCCGGACAGCCAGGCGTCGCTCATGGCTTTGGCTTCGGTGGGGGATAGGCCCAGCAGGGGGGCGGCGCGTGTGAAGAATTCGCCTTCATCGAGTTGGCCGACCTCTTCGCGGTGGACGAGTTTGATGACTTGTTCGATGTTGTCGTCGGTGAGTGGTTTGGAGGGGGTGACGTTGGCACGCTGGCAGGCGTGGTCCCAGCCGTCACAGAGGCGGATGAGGACGCCGCCGAGGTCGAAGCAGATGAGTTGGATTTGGGTAGGCATGTTTGATGTGTGATTTATGATTGATGAGGTGGAGGAAGGGGAAGTATGAAGGGGGCGTGCTGAGGGGGGAGACCCGCCCCTTCGTGGACTCAGGGGCGGCGTTGGGGGGGGGCGGGGTAGGTGAGGGGTATTGGGGGCGTGTGATTCAGTAGTTAGCTTTGTTTGCCTTCGATGGCGCAGAGTAATACGGCGGCGGCGAGGCCTAGACGCGGGTCCAGTTGGGTGTTGGTGTCGGGCGTGAAGTCAACGGTGAGCTTCATGACGAAGGGGTTGAAGTTTTGCTGCATGGTGCAGATGGTTTGGCCGTTGACTTCGACGTGGTATTTCTGTGGCATGAGCAGGGAGACCAGGCCGATGAAGCGTCGGGCCAGAGCCTTGAGTGTGGAATCCTCGAGGATCTTGCCGAGTTCGCTTCCGTCAGCGTTGAAGATGAGCCATTCGTCGCGGAGCATGGATTTGAACCCGGCGCGTTTCAATGAGCCGAGGGTTTCGCCGGAGACCGCGTCTTTGACAGTGTAGGCGGCGGAGAAGTCGATGACCCGGTCGGCCTGGATGGTGATGACTTCGGTCGCTAGGCTTTCGTCAGTGTAGAGACGGATGTCTTCCTTGAGTTTGAAGGCCTTCATCTTCGAGTACATAGCCAGGTTTTCATTGGAGTCGTAGATGTGGAACCCGGTGGAGAGGAAGTTGAAGATGCGTTTGCGGACGGTGTAGGTGTCGTGGGCGAAGCGTTCGAGTGGGTCCATGAGTCGGGTTCCGGGGGTGGGGATGTGTAATTTATGATTGCTGATTTGGGGAGGGGATGTGTGCGGGGGAGACCCGCCCCTTCGTGGACTCAGGGGCGGCGTTGGGGGGGGGTGAGTATGTTTATTGTCTAATTTGGCCGGTGCCTTGGGCGATCCATTTGTAGGTGGTGAGGTCTTGTGCGCCCATGGGGCCGCGGGCGTGGAGTTTGTCGGTGCTGATGCCGATTTCTGCGCCCAGGCCGTAGATACCGCCGTCGGAGAAGCGTGTGGAGCAGTTGATAAAGGCGTTAGCGGTATCGACACGCTTGACGAAGGCGTCGGCGGCGTCGAGTTGGCTGGTGACGATGGCGTCGGTGTGCTTTGAGCCGTAGGCGTTGATGTGTTTGATCGCCTGGTCAAGTGTGTCAACGACGCGGATGGCAACGATCATGTCCAGGTATTCTTCGTGCCAGTCGTCTTCGGTGGCGGGTTTGGCGTTGGGGAGTTGGCTGCAGGTGCGTTCACAGCCGCGGAGTTCGGTGCCTTTTTCGATCAGTGCCTGGCCGATTTTTTTGAGCAGGCCTTGGTCGGCGGCGTCCTTGTGGATCAGGATTGTCTCGGCTGCGTTGCAGACGCCGGTGCGTTGGGTCTTGGCGTTGATGCAGATATCGATCGCCATCTGGTCGTCGCATTGTGCGTCGATGTAGACGTGGCAGTTGCCGGTGTAGTGTTTGATGACGGGGATGTGTGATTGTTCGACGACGGCGCGGATGAGTGATTTGCCGCCACGGGGGATGCAGACGTCGATCTGGCCTTGCTTGCGTAGCAGTTCGCCGACGGCGGCGCGGTCGGTGGTGGGGACCAGTTGCACGGCGTACTCGTCGATCCCGGCGTCTTTGAGGCCGGCCTGGACGCACTGTGCAATCGCTTTGTTGGAATGGACCGCTTCCTTGCCGCCGCGGAGGATCACGGCGTTGCCGCTCTTGAGGCAGAGTGCTGCGGCGTCGGAGGTGACGTTGGGGCGTGACTCGAAGATGATCAGGACGACGCCGATGGGGACGCGGACTTTTTGCAGTTGTATGCCGTTGGGGAGGACACGGCCTTCGAGTATTTGGCCGACGGGGTCGGTCTGGTCGGCGACCTGTCTGACGGAGTCGGCCATGGATGCGATGCGCTTGTCGTCTAGCTCGAGCCGGTCGAGCATTGCGGAGCTTAGCCCGTTGTCTTTGCCGGCCTGGAGATCCAGCGAGTTGGCTTGCTTGAGCGCATCTGCTGAGGCGAGCAATTGGTCGGCAATCTTGCGCAGCGCCTGGTCGCGCACTCGTCCGGGGATGGTGCAGAGGCTCTGGCTGGCGGCTTGGGCCTGGTCGGCGAGGGTCTGGCAGAGGGCGGTGATGTCGGACGCTTGGGTGGTGGATGATGTGGTCATATCACCCTCATTGTAGCAACCATGCTCGATGGATCTGTCGAACGCCGGTTCTGGGGTGTCATGAGTTCACGGCAGGATTTTGCGAGGCACAAGATGGACCATATTTAAGTTAAATACAGACCATTTGGCGTGGGTTTAGGGGGTCTGTTATTTGTCGGTTTCGGTCGAGCTGGCGGGTGGTGGTTGGGCTGTTGTTCCGGGCTGAGAGTCGTGGCGGGTGGGTTGTGTCTGTCAGGGCTGGGGGTCCCGCTCGGTGAAGGTATAGTCGATGAAAGTCTCAGCGGGGTTGGGGGAGATGTCGGTGACGCCTTGGGGCACGTCGATATACAGCGGCGCGGAATAGGGAGGGGGTTCCTGGAGGTCGCTGTGCCTGAGGATGATCGATGCCCGGATCAGGTCGGGTTGTTCTTTGATGCGGCTGATGACTTCTTTGGGGCCTTTGAGCGTAACCACCGGGAGGAACCTCTGGGTGCGGACGATCTCGATACGGTATTGCCAGGTGAGGGCATCGGATGTCGTCAGGCGTACCTGCACGTCCTCCAGGTCTATCTGGTCTGTTTGTTTGTCCAGAATGAACTTAACATCAACGGTTTCCTGGGTCAGTGTGACGTGCGGTTTCTCCTGAAGCTGCGGTGGGAGGCTCAACTCAACGGAGACGTTTTGCTGAGTGCCTTCCGACAGCGTTTCGAGCCGATCCAGGTGTGCGGTGAGCTTGAGGTTTTGATTTCTGACCAACGCAGCATCTTTGCTTGGCATTTCTACTCGGATTTTTTCCGGAGAGAACACAGGCTCTTCTGTTTTTTCCGAGGAGAGTTCGTGTTTACCTGGTTCGATACGCAGGCCCATATCCACGAACTCAAGGGTCCGGACCTGGACCGTTTCAGTGGCGGGCACGACTTCCTTCACGAAAGCGCGCACGTCGGCCAGGGGGGAATGGTTCAGTGCTTCCAGGAGGTTGAGTGTTTGTTTTTCATCGTCGGTGGCGGGTACTTTCACCTCGATCTCGATGGTTTCACTGCCGAGCAACTCGTCGATACGTGCCCAGTCGCCGCTTGATGCCTGAAGCGTCGCGGAGATATTGAGAGTGGTTGTGCCGGGGGCCTGGCCGGGGAGGGTGATCGCCAGCCCGGTGGTCGGTGCCACGAAGTTGACCTTGATCGTGCGGGTGTGGGTGAGGATCGTTTCGCCCTCGGCGTACAGCCAGATCAGCATGGTGATCACGGTGACCACCAGCACGGTTTCCAGGCTCTCAAGCAGTACGCCTTTTTTCATAGACAGTTGGGTTCGGAGGTTTCCCCGGGGAGGGGTTACTTGCCGAGATCTCCCTGGGGAGTGGGGTCAGTTTCTGTTTCTGTTTCTGCGGGGTCGGCAGTTTCTTTGGGTGTGATGGTGATGCTGCCGAAGCACTTGCTGAGTATCGGGCGCAGGTCGTCGGCGGTAAGGCCGCGGTTGAGTTCGCCTCGTTCTGCGGTGCTGATCGTGCCGGTCTCCTCGCTGACGATGAGGATCAGTGCGTCGGTCTCCTGGCTAAGCCCGATGGCGGCGCGGTGGCGTGAGCCTAATTCCTGGGGGAGGTTCTCGCCATCCGAGAGGGGGAACTGGACGCCGGCAGCGATGATCCTGTCGCCCTGGATGACCACGCCCATGTCGTGCAGTGCGGAGCCTGGCCAGAAGATGGTATCCAGGAGTTGCTTGGTGACTTCGGCATCAAGGCGTGTGCCCTGTTCGACGATCCCGCGCAGGCCGACCCGGCGTTCGATGGCGATCAGCGCGCCGATCTTGTTGCGGGAGAGGTATTGCATGGCGGAGACGAGTTCTTCGATGACCCGTGCCCTGCGCAGGCCGGTCTGTCGAAAGAGCCTGGCCTCGCCGAGGCGGACCAATGCCCTACGGAGTTCGGGTTGGAAGACGATGATGAGGATCAGCGAGACGATCGGCAGGGCTTTGGAGTACAGGAGGTTGAGCCGCTCGAAGGCTCCCTCCTGGCTGAAGAGCTGGATGGCGAACACGCCGACGACGAGGATCAATGCGACGCCTTTGATGACCCGTGCGCCGCGCGTGCCCCGCAGGAAGCGGTAGACCACCAGGACGACGACCCAGATTACCGCCAGCTCGATGGCGACCTCCCAGGGGCCTTCCTTGATGTGGGCCTGGACCCGATCCCAAAGTTCGTAGAGTCGATCAAACTTCAACGGAGTTTCCCATAGGCTCGGATTTAGGCCCGGCAGCACCGTTGCGGTGGGGCGGGGACCGGGCCGGTTATCATACACCTGCGCACAGGTGTTTATCGGTTGTCGCGTGCCGGCATGCCGAAAAGTTACGTCCCGGCTGGGTTCGGCGAGGGTTGGCCGATAATCCTTTGTTTCAAGGGGCTTGGCCGGTGGTGGGTCGTGCGTGGGTCTGCGGTCGATGCCGCCATACCCGGCCCCAACTGTTATACTCACAAATCAATCATCGGGTTCCCGGAATCGATCTATGCATCGGCTTGAACGGCTAAGGTCCAATATCCAGAAGTGCTACCTGGGCAACCAGCAGGCGATCGACAAGCTGATCATCTGCCTGCTGGCGCGGGGACACATGCTGATCGAGGACGTGCCGGGGGTCGGCAAGACGATGCTGGCGACGGCATTGGCCCGGAGCTTGGACTGCACGATAGCCCGGCTGCAGATGACGCCGGACATGCTGCCGTCGGATGTGCTGGGGGTGACGGTGTGGGACCAGCACAAGAGCGAGTTCGTTTTCAAGCCCGGCCCGATCTTCGCCAACATCCTGCTTGCCGACGAGATTAACCGCACCACCCCGCGGACCCAGTCAGCTTTATTGGAAGCGATGAACGAGGCGCAGGTCTCGATCGACGGGCACACCCGCAAGCTGCTCGATCCGTTCATTGTGATCGCGACGCAGAACCCCTTTGAGTTTGAGGGCACATACTTTTTGCCTGAGAGTCAGTTGGATCGTTTCCTGATGCGGATCAGCCTGGGGTATCCAAGCCCGCAGGACGAGTCGCGGATCCTGACGCTGGACCCGTCGCGCAATGCGCTGGGCGACCTGCGCCCGGTGCTGACTTCAGAAGAGTTGGTCCAGCTTCAGGAGCGCGTTTCGCAATTGAAGATGGATCAATCCCTGGTGGATTATGTGGTGCAGATCGCTAACGCGACCCGTCGTGACGAGCAGATACAAATCGGGGTGTCGCCACGTGGCTCGCTGGCGTTGATGCATACCGCCAAGGCCACCGCTATGGTGAGCGGGCGTGATTATGTGATCCCCGAAGATATCACCCGCAACGTTTTGCAGGTCTTCGCGCACCGGGTGATCCCCAAGAGCTACTCGCACGACGGCGACGGCATGGTCGCGTCACGGATTATGCAGCGGCTGCTGGAGACGGTGGCTTCGCCTGTGTGAAAAATTGTGCCCAATCCGCAACCCCCGTGGGTGCGATTCAAGACACCGTTCTTTTGCGTTTTAACAACCCTATCCCCAACACCCCCAAGATCGCTGCCGTCGCTGGCTCGGGTATCGCGTTGGCTATCGGGGGCGTGCCCGCGTTCCAGTTGCCCAGCACGGCGTTGAGGTCGGTGATACCGACGAAGCCATCGCCGGATGGATCGCCCAACTGCCAGATGCCAGTCGTGACGTTCTGGTTCCAACTGCTCAGCACGATGTTCAGGTC
>JAJRRS010000144.1 GCA_024279275.1 Planctomycetota bacterium
GGCTTCGTCGAACCTGGCGCGGTACGACGGGATTCACTACGGGCATCGCACGGATAAGGCGGAGGATTTGATCGATCTGTACTGCCGAAGCCGGGCGGAGGGTTTTGGGGACGAGGTGAAGCGGCGGATCATGCTGGGGACGTATGCGTTAAGCAGCGGGTATTACGATGCGTATTACGACCGGGCGTTGAAGGTTCGTCGGCTGATTAAGAACGATTTTGATTCGGCGTTTGAGAAGTGTGACGCGATTCTTTGTCCAACGACGACGGGGCCGGCGTTTAAGATCGGTGAGATGGCGGACGACCCGCTGGCGATGTACATGAACGATGTTTATACGGTGAATTGCAACCTGGCGGGGAACGCGGGGATCAGCCTGCCGGGGGGGACGGCGACGGTGGATGGTAAAGAGCTTCCCGTTGGTGTGCAGTTATTAGGCCCGTCGTTTGAGGAATCAAAACTCTTGAAGATCGCGCGAATTTTTGAGGCGGCGACTGACCATCACCAGAAGCGGCCGGGGTTGTAGAACGTTATGCCATAAGCAGGAAAGATCGGGCGGGGATTTAGCCACAAAAAGGCACAAAATCCACAAAATAAAACCGGGTGCAACAAGAAGGCATTTTTTACGGCTTGTGAAGCAAGAGAGCCGCTCGCATTCTCTTTTGTGTTTTTTTGTGGCTTTTCGTGGCTAAATCCGCCTGATCGATCGAGGTGAGTATACTCACGGCATCGCACCTCTATTAGGAGTCCACGGATGGCTAAGAACGATCGGCTCTACCTCGGTATTGATTTAGGCGGGACGAATATCCAGGCTGGGCTGCTGGATGGCGAGGACAAGCTGGGGAATGCCGAGCGGTTAAAGACCAAGGCGGACGGGGGAGAAGATGTGGTCATCTCGCGGATCGTCAAGCTGGTGCACGAGGTCTTGGAGAAGGAGGGTGTCAAGCTCGACGATGTCGCGGGGCTTGGGATCGGTGCGCCGGGTGCGGTGAATCATAAGAAGGGCGTGGTCATCAATGCGGTGAACTTGCGCTGGACCGACTTCCCGCTGGGCAAGGTGCTTGAGAAGGAGTTGGGCATCCCGGTGGTGGTGGATAATGATGTGAACGTGGGGACCTGGGGCGAGTACATCGCGGGTGCGGGGAAAGAGTATGACGAGCTGATGGGGATTTTCGTAGGCACGGGGATCGGCGGCGGGTTCGTGCTGGGTGGTGATCTGTACCACGGGGCGTTGATGACGGCTGGGGAGGTTGGGCATACGGTGATTAGCGCGGATGGGCCGCTTGGCCGACGGACGGTTGAGAATCTCGCCAGCCGGACGAATATCGTCAACCAGCTCAAACAATTGATTATGTCGAATCACCCCAGCGTCATCAGCGAGCTGACGGCGGGTGATCTGGATAGGGTCCGGTCAAAAATTTTGGCTGAGGCTTTTAATTTAAGGGATGACCTGACTTTAGAGGTTATCGGACAGGCGGCACACTATATTGGGGTCACGATTGCCAATGCGGTGACGCTGCTGAGCCTGCCGTGCGTGGTGGTGGGTGGTGGGCTAACGGAGGCGCTGGAAAAACCGTGGATTGAGCTAATTCGTGATGAATTCGACAAATACGTCTTCCCTCCGGGGCTTTCCAAGTGTAAGATAGTAGCGAGCAAGCTGGGTGACGACGCCGGGATCATCGGGGCGGCCCTGCTCGCTAAACAAAGGCTGGAGAAAGACTAGAGTTATCCACAATCTGGTAAACTAGGTAAGGTTTCTGCTTGATGTTGGAGGTGACTTCAACTAAAAAGTGGAGGCTGGATTCTCTATAAGTCGAGTAACTGGCTATCAACATGCTTTCTCCCCTCCGCCCCGTTGTCGCTTCGGCGACAGCGGGGTTTTTTTGTTAACCCAGTAAACCAGTCGGAGGCTGAAGCACGCTTTGACGAGGGGGCATGTTTGAGCGGGGGGTTGTCCTGATACGGATTACGATTGAAACGGATGCCCCTCATCAGGCCAATCCCCCGGCAAAGCCGGGGGCTGAGGGTCAAACGACCGCCCATGTATTAAATGGAATCCGTATTACTCTCTACCTGCGAATGGGAACCCGGGGTTGAACCCCCGGCTTCCGCCGGGGGCTATCGGTGAGTTAATACGGTTGGATTGCGAACGCTCCAGGTGTGGGTGAGCCTGATTGAGCAGGCGTCCGCCGGGAGTTCTACATCTGGACCATCTTGATAATGGAGGGTGTGGTGCCCGATTCGGCCTTGCCGATGGTTTCGACGACGTCCATGCCGTCGGTAATTTTACCGAAGGCGGTGTATTGGCCGTCGAGGTGCTGGCAGTTTTCACGGGTGAGGCAGATGAAGAACTGTGAGCCTGCGGAGTCGGGGTCCTGGCTGCGGGCCATGGAGAGGACGCCTGGCTGGTGTTCGCGGTCGTTGAACTCGGCATCGATGTGCCAGCCGGGTCCGCCTGTGCCGTCGCCCTTGGGGCATCCGCCCTGGATCATGAAGCCTGGGATGATTCGGTGGAAGGCGAGGCCGTCGTAGAAGCCGTTGCCGACGAGTTTGAGGAAGTTTTCCGCGTGGCCGGGGGCGACGTCGTTCCAGAGTTCGAGGGTGAGGTCGCCTTCGCTGGTGGTTATTTTGACTTGGGGGTAGGTGGGCATGGTGGTTGGGTCTCAGGGTTCGGGAGGAAGTTGGGTCTGGGGTTCAGGGTTTAGAGGGTATGGGGCCGGGGGTCTGGGGTTCGGGGATCAGTCGTTTTGTGACGCCGGTGCAGAGCGTAGCGAAGAGCCGGGTGGTGTTGGGATTCCTGGGTACTGAAGAACTGGTCGCAAGCGACCAGGCTAAAATCCGGATTTTTCAATTGGGGCCTCTGAATAACCTGTCGTTGCGCGTGATTCGGGTTTGTCACGGCGGGTAAAGCGACCTTCGCCGGGGTTATTCAGAGGCCCCAATTTAGCGTTCCGCTGTTGAGGCCGTCCTGTGTTCTAATTTTTCTTATTTTCTACTCTACCCCCCCACTCACGGCCATGTGGACGTTTCGTGTTCTTGGGCCGTCGAATTCGCAGAACCATACCCCCTGCCAAGTGCCCAGCACAAGCTGGCCGTGGTGGATGAGGAGGGTGACGCTGGAACCCATCATTGAGGCTTTGACGTGCGAGGCGCTGTTGCCCTCGGCGTGGCGGTAGAAGGGCTGGGACCAGGGGACCATCTGGTCGAGCTGGTGGAGCATGTCGTGGACGACGTCGGGGTCGGCGTTCTCATTGATGGTGATGCCTGCGGTGGTGTGCGGGACGTAGACGATCACGTTGCCGTCGCGTATCTCAGATTGTCGGACCGCTTCTTTTACCTGGTCCGTCAGCTCGATCATCTGGTCGCGCTCATGGGTCTTAATTTGGAGAGTCTGTGTGTGCATGGACATGCTGGCATCATAGCGTTGCGGGCAGGCGACACGGGAAGGGCTGATCCGCTAACATGACAAGTGCGAGGCGGGATAGTAAGATCACTCGGTCCTTTTATAGTGTTCGCAGGAAACAGCATGAAACTGGCAGTCCCCAAGCAGACGGAACACGATGAGACCCGAGTCGCCCTGACCGCTCAGGTGGTCAAGAAGCTCGTGGGCCTTGGCGTGCAGGTGGTGGTCGAATCCGGGGCAGGTGAGGCCGCCCACAACGATGATGAGTCCTACCAACAGGCGGGAGCGACGATCGTCCCGCGTGACGGTGAGGCCCCCCCGGAGGCTCCCCCGGAGGCTCCCCCGGCGATCTGGGCGGAGGCGGATGTGGTGGCGGTGGTCAATCCCCCGCTGGATTCACAGGCCGCGTTGATGAAGCCGGGGTCGTTGCTGGTGGGGATGCTGGCTCCATTGCAAAATAAAGAGTTGATCCGCACGCTGGCGGAGCACAAGGTCACGGCTGTGTCGCTGGAATTTATCCCCCGTATCAGCCGGGCGCAGGCGATGGATGTGCTATCCAGCCAGGCGAACATCGGCGGGTACAAGGCGGTGCTGCTGGCGGCGGACAAGTGCCCCAAGATGTTCCCGATGATGATTACCGCGGCGGGCACGATCGCGCCTGCGAAGGTCTTTGTGATCGGGGCAGGCGTGGCGGGGTTGCAGGCGATCGCGACCGCCAAACGGCTGGGCGCGGTGGTCGAGGCCTATGACGTTCGGGCTGTGACCAAGGAACAGGTGCAGTCGCTGGGTGGTCGGTTTGTTGAGCTGCCGACGGCGGCACAGGACGATGCGGCGACCGGTGGGTATGCCAAGGAACAGACCGAGGATGAACGCAAGCAGCAGGCGGAGTTGATGGCCAAGCATGTGACCGGTGCGGATGTGGTCATCACGACTGCGGCGCTGTTTGGCAAGGCCCCCCCACTGCTGATTCCCGGGGATGTGGTTAAGGATATGAAACAGGGTGCGATCCTTGTGGATATGGCGGCTGACCGGGCTGCCGGCCGAGGCAACTGCGAGCTGACCCGCCCCGGCGAGGTCATTGTCACCGACAACGACGTCACGATCATCGGCACGCTGAATCTTCCCGGACTCGTTCCCGGCGACGCCTCCAAGGTCTACGCCAACAACGTCCTGAACCTGCTCAAAGAGCTTCTGGACGATGGCAACCTCAAGATCGACCTGACCGACGAGCTTCAGAAGGGTGCGGTCATTACACATGACGGCCTGCTGGTCAACGAGATGGTTAAGCAGGCGATGGAGAGTTAAGGAAAACTGGCCGGCCTCAACAGCGGAACGCTAAAGTTAGAAAGCTAAAAATCGGATTTTCGATCCGAACCCCGACACCCGAACCCAGAGATTCACATGGACCCCTTTGTTATCAATATTGTCATCTTCGTCCTGGCGATTGCGCTGGGCGTGGAGGTTATTACCAAGGTGCCTTCGACCCTGCACACCCCACTGATGTCTGGCTCCAACGCGATCTCGGGGATCACGATCGTCGGTGCCCTGCTCGCGTCATTTAGCGAAACTTTCTTCGCATTCGGTGTGGTGCTGGGGTTTTTGGCGGTGGTCTTCGCGACCTTCAACGTCGTCGGCGGCTACGTCGTGACCAACCGGATGCTTGAGATGTTTAAGAGCAAGGACAGCAAGTGATGCTCAATATGATTTACGCGACCGAACCTACGCTGACACTCGCCTTGACCACCAAGGACTGGCTGGGCCTGACCTACCTCCTCGCGGCGATGCTTTTTTACCTTGGGCTGAAGATGCTCTCGAAGGTCACGACCGCCCGAAGGGGCAACCTGGTCTCCGCCTTGGGGATGTTGGTGGCGATTGCGGCGACGTTCTTTCAGATATCAGGCGGGGAATCCATCAGCCTGATCTGGATCGTGATTGCGATCCTGATCGGTGGCGGTGGCGGGCTTATCCTCGCGGTGCGTGTCCCGATGACGGGGATGCCGGAGATGATCGCGCTGCTCAACGGCTGCGGCGGCATCGCGTCGCTGCTGGTGGCGAGTGGGGATTACCTTAGGACATCTGATGCACAGTTGGCAGGCCTTCCCTGGAACACTCTGCTGGCGATCGGGCTGGCGACGTTGATTGGTGGGCTTACTTTCACCGGGTCATTGATCGCTTACGCGAAGCTGGCGGGGAGTAAGTTCATCCCCGATGCACCGGTGCAGTTTGCTGGGCAGAAAGTGTTGATCGCGGTGTTGGGGCTGGGGTCGCTGGCGCTGGCGGGGGTTCTGGTGGCGCAGCCGAGTGCCTGGTATGTGCTGTTTCTGGTAGCCGTCCTTTCACTGATCCTCGGTGTGCTATTGGTCATCGGGATCGGCGGGGCTGACATGCCGGTGGTGATCGCATTACTCAATAGCTATTCCGGTATCGCTGCGGCGATGGCTGGGTTCGTCCTGGATAACTCGGCACTGATCATCACCGGTGCGCTGGTCGGAGCGTCGGGGATTGTCCTGACCAAGATCATGTGCAAGGCGATGAACCGCTCGCTGATGAACGTGTTGTTCGGCGGGGTCGGGGGCGCGGTCGCCGGCGGCAAGGGCAGTGCGGATCAAGGCGAGGCCCGTTCGTTTACGATCGAGGATGCCGCGATTGTGTTGGATGCTGCACGGTCGGTCATCATCGTTCCGGGTTACGGGATGGCGGTCGCCCAGGCACAGCACGCGGTCAAGGAACTGGGCCAGCAGCTTGAGAGTCGATCGATCGACGTCAAGTACGCGATCCACCCCGTTGCTGGTCGGATGCCCGGGCATATGAATGTTCTGTTGGCTGAGGCCGATATTCCCTATGAGCAGCTTCAGGATCTTGAACAGATCAACCCGCAATTTGAGCAGGCGGATGTGGCGTTGGTCATCGGTGCCAATGACGTGACCAACCCTGCCGCCCGACACGACACGGCGAGTCCGATCTATGGCATGCCGATTCTGGATGTCGATAAGGCCCGTACTGTCTTCGTTATCAAACGCTCGATGAACCCCGGGTTCGCGGGTATTCAGAACGAGCTGTACTTCAAAGAGAACACCGGCATGATCTTTGGGGACGCCAAGAAAGTTGTCACCGAACTATCGGCTGAACTATCCTCGAGCTGACCCCCGGATGGCTTTCCTCCGTGAATTCGTTACTCACTTCCAAAAGAATTATCACGAGGGTGTATTGACCCCGGCCAATCTTTGCGGGCATGACCGGGGTTTGGAAGCTGTGAATGTGTGGAAAACGCGAAGCCGCAAGCGGCGGTGAATGGTCAGTGACTTTGAGGGTATATCACATCCCACAAGGCCCGTTGGGGTCGCCGCAACGCCCGCAGCCGCCCGGGGGCATCGGTGGTAGGTCGTTGCATCCTCTTTTCGACGCCCCGGCGGCGAACTCGCTGTTTCGGCGATGCGTCTTCTTGCTCCCGCATGATTCGCACGCCAGCGATTCATCCGCACGACCCATCGGGCGCAATACTTCGGTGACGTGCTCGCATTTCTCGCATTGGTATTCGTAGATTGGCATTTCATTAACTCCCATGCCCGGCGGTACACCATCGACTATAGTTTAGGTTATGTCTTCATCCAAAACTAAAACTGACAAGGTTGAAAATCCGCTTCAACTCGGTGGCATCCGCACCGGGACGCTCGACTACCCGCAAGCGAGTGGTGGTCGCGGGTGCCGGGTGGCGTGGGTGGACACGGGGTCGGGGTTGCGGTTCACGGTGGCGCTTGGGCGTGGCGGGGACATTGTGGAGGCAAAGTACAACGATGTGAACCTTGCGTACCTGACACCCAACGGGTTGAAGCCGGCGAGTGGCGGTGTGCAGCGGGAGGATGACTGGTTGCGAGCTTGGGCGGGTGGGTTGTTGACGACCTGTGGGCCGGAGACGATCGGGGCGGCGCGGGTGGAGGATGGTAACAAGGTGCCGTTACATGGTCGGCATTCCAATACGCCTGCGGCGATCGTGGGGATTGAGAACCCGGGTCTTGATTCCGGGGGCCGGGCGGGGCGTGGCAAAGATGAGATGTCGCTTGTGATGGTGATCCGTGACAGCCGGATGTTTGGGCCGGTGTTTGAGGTTCGGCGGACGATCCGTTGCAGGCTGGGCGTGCCGGAGATTCATCTGCATGACGAGGTGACTAATCTTGGCGATACATCGGTCAGTCACAACTGGTTGTACCACGTCAACCTGGGATATCCGCTATTGGATGAGGGGGCGAAGCTGGTTTGTCGGGGGAAGGCGGCGGCGTTGCCGTTCACGGGTAAGGCGGAGTCGACGGCGAAGCTCAACCGGTTTAAGCGCATCCCCGGATCATGTGATCGGCATGTCGGGGCGGGTGAGGACTGTGTGTTTGTCGATCCCCCGACCGACCGCAAGGGCTTGGTGCATGTCGGGCTGGTCAACGCGAAGCGTCGGATCGGGTTGGAACTTGTGTATCCGAAAAAGCAGTTGCCGCGATTTTGCAACTGGCAACATTTCGGCCCGTCGGGGGGTTATGTCACGGCATTGGAGCCGTTTTATGGGTCGCTGCTGGGTAAGGATAATGATCCAAGCAAGCTGGCGGGGACCACGCTGCGTCCGGGGCAGACGAGAAAATATGACCTGACGATTCGGGTGCTGGATGGGAAGGCGCAGATCGATGCGCTGATGAAATATGACGGGGCGCTGGTGCCGGTGGCGGGGTTGTAGTAGAGGGGGGACTGTAACGTAGGGATGGACGGGGACACGGCGATCTACGATCGCCCGCTAAACCGCAAGCGAGCAATGGGTGGGAGGACGGGGTTGAAACCGCAAGTGTGGGTTGAGGCGTTCTTTGATGGTGCGCTAAACCGCAAGCGTGTGTTTAGCGGTGCAAGAGACTCAGTGGTTTATCCGGGTGTGGACAGTTCCGTGTGGCAGTTCCGGGGCCGGGGGGTCAGTTGGTGAGGTTGCCTTTGTCCACCGCTATTTTCATCATGGTGGGTAGCAGGTAGTTGGCTCCGCGGTAGGAATTGATTTGGCCGGAGAGGATGAAGACGGTTGTGTCGCCGCGGCGTTGGATGGTGTCTTCCATCGCTTCGAGGAGTTGGCAGGCCTGGAGGATCATGGGGAGCTCGGGGTTGTTCATCGTGTCGGACTCGAAGACGAACAGCAAGTGCCCGCCCTGGGCTGATCGGATCAGCCGACCGCGGCGGTTGACGATGAACTCGCCTTCACGGCGAAGTGGTGGTGGGTCTTCACCCGGTGCGATGCCCAGGACGGCTGGGTCGATATCCACGCCTGCGGCCGGTGCCCCGGTTCCCCCGGTCCCCCCCCCGGTTCTCATGCCCGGGTAATTGACGGGGGAGTTCATGGGTTCGATTACGGGTGCGGCCTTGCGTGAACCCAGCAGGTTGTTCATCGTTTCTTCTGCGGTGGCCGAGTCAGATGCCGGTTGTGTTGCGGCGGGCTGCGTGGTGGCGGGTGCTGTGTTTGATTGGTCTTGCGCGTAGGTTGAGTAGCTGATCATGCCGACGGCTGTGGCGGTCAGTATGGCAAGCATCAGGTATCTGGGATTCATGACAGGCTCCATCCTGAAAGAGTTGATTATCGGTTGACACTCTGGCAGACATCACACCCGGGCTGTCACGGGTTGCCAAGGGAATGGTTCTGAGCGCGGGGATTATTCTTCGATGTATTCGCCTGGTTGGGATTCATCGATGGACACGCCGCGCCAGACGTGGACGCGGAAGGCTTCCCAGCCGTTGAGGGGTCGCCAATCCAGGTAAACGGTGATGAGTTGATCGACGCCGTTGCCGACGGGGCGTGCGATATCGACCTCGGCCTGGGTGCCGCGGATGCGGACCCCTTTGGCGAAGACAATCCCGACGACACTGGGCACGTCTTCCTCGAACGGCGAGACGGCCTGGTCGCCGATGGCGTTGAGGATCTGGGCGTAGGTCAGTTTTTCGGTGTTCGCTGGGAGCATGACCTGGACCGGCTCGGTGATGCCGGCTTCATCAATGGCGTAGCGGACCGCCTTGGTGAGTACGGTGCGGACCGTCTTGCCGTTGGGGTTGTGGCTGGCGGTGTCTTTTTCCTGAGGCGGGATGTTGACATAGGGCTGACAGCCAAGTGCCAGCAGGCAGATGATGGCTAACGCTACAACGGTAGTAATCTTTTGGGTCATCGCAAGCTCTCCGTGCTCTTGAAAGTGGATGACCGGATTGTATCAGGACCGGGCGGGCGTGCCACAAGTGGCGGCCAAACCCTGAGGCGAATTGGCGATTTCGATTTCGGGGCATGTAATCAACGGGCTATTCCACCGTGACGCTCTTGGCGAGGTTGCGGGGCTTATCCACATCGTGGCCACGCAGGACCGCGGCGTGGTAGGCCAGCAGTTGCAGCGGCACCACGCTGACCAGTGGCTGGAGCGCGTCGGGCATCGGTGGGATGGTGAAGACGGCATCGGCGAATCGTTTGATCTGCTCGTCCCCCTCGGTCGCCACGGCGATGATCCGACCGCCCCGGGAGCGGACCTCCTCGATATTTGACATGACCTTCTGGTACTGGGTGCCCTGGGTCGCCAGGAAGACGACGGGCATGCCTTCGTCGATCAGGGCTATTGGGCCGTGCTTCATCTCGGCGGCGGGCATGCCTTCGGCGTGGATGTAGGAAATCTCCTTGAGCTTGAGCGCGCCCTCGATGGCGACGGGGTAGTTGTAGCCCCGGCCAAGGAACAGCCAGTTGTCGCGGTCCACGACACGCTCGACACAGGTCTTGATGTGGTCGGATTGTTCGAGTACCCGCTCGATGTAATCGGGGACTTGTTCGAGTTGGTTGAGGTACTCGGCTACCACGTCGTTGGAGAGGTATTTGCGCTTGCCGATGTATAGGGACAACAGTGTGAGTACGGCGACCTGCCCGACGAAGGCCTTGGTGGATGCGACGCCGATCTCGGGGCCGACGTGGAGGTAGACGCCAGCGTCGGTGGTGCGTGCGATGGTCGAGCCTGCGGAATTAACTGCGCCGAGTGTGATCGCTCCGCGGTCCCGGGCCTCGGTTAAGGCGGCGAGTGTGTCGGCTGTTTCACCTGACTGGCTGACGGCGACCATGACCGTGCCGTCCTCGATGATGGGGTTGCGGTAGCGGAACTCACTGGCGTATTCGCAGCGGGCGGGGACTTTGGCGAGGTCTTCCATCAGGTATTCGCCGATCAGTCCGGCGTGGTACGCGGTGCCTTGCCCGGTGAACAGGAACCGCTTGGCGCGGACCAGGTCACGGGTGATTTCGCTTAGCCCGCCGAGTACGACACGGCCTTCTCGGTGGTCGATCCGGCCACGCAGGCAGTTGCGGATGCTCTCGGGCTGCTCCATGATTTCCTTGAGCATGAAGTGGGGGTAATCGCCCAGCTCGATCTGTTGAAGATTCATCTCAAGCTCGGTCACCTCGCGGGTCACAGGCACGTTGTCCACGGTCGTGGTCCGGAACTCGACGGCCCAAGGCCCCTGCTCGTCGGTGAACTTGTCGAGTTTGCCGGCACAAAGGCGGACGACCTGATAGTCGTCAAGCGTGATGGCCTGGGTGGTGTGGCTGACGATGGCAGAGGCGTCGGAGGCGACGATGTAGCTGCGGTCCGCGATCCCAACGATCAGCGGCGACCCCTTGCGGGCGCAGACCATCGTGTGTGGTTCGATGTCGCAGATCGCCGCGATGGCATAGGCGCCGGTGACTTCGCGTAGCGCCTGCTGCACCGCCGACTCGAGATCGGTTTCGTATAGCTCGGCGATCAGCTTGGTGAGGACTTCGGTGTCGGTCTGGCTGGTGAAGGTGTGGCCTTTGCCTTCGAGATAAGTGCGCAGGGAGGCGTAGTTCTCGATGATGCCGTTGTGGACCAGCGCGATGGTGTGACCCTGACGGGTGTTGCCGGTGTGTGGGTGTGCGTTGAGTTCGCTGGGTTCGCCGTGGGTCGCCCAGCGTGTGTGCGCGATGCCTATGGCGGCGTTCAGTTCATCGGGCTGCTGCGCGAGCTTGTCTTCCAACACGCTGACTCGACCCAGGCTCTTGTGGACCTCGATCCCGTCGGGCGTGACGATCGCCAGACCAGCGGAGTCGTAGCCGCGGTACTCCAGGCGTTTAAGGCCTTCGATCAGCAAGGGGGTGGCTGGTTTGTTGCCGATGTAGGCGACGATTCCGCACATGCGAGGCTCCGATAAAGGTGGAGGCTATGCGTGGATTATAGACCCACACCCAGAGATCATCGACCAGAAAAGCCCTGTGTATTCAGGCGTATTCGCGCATTAGAACCATGCGTATAACATCTTGGCGACACAACCTGTACTTGTTTTATAAGACCCGGTGAATAACCCAGCGCAGGTCCAGTTGGCTGTGGGTGCTGTGGGTGCCGGGGGTATGCTGGCCGTCTGCTGCTTCGGGGACGTGGTGGATCAGTTCCAGGGGTGCCCAGGGATCGTCCGGCAAGTCCAGTTCCCAGAAGCCCTGGCCGAACGGGTAGCGGTTGCTGGTGAGGCACGGTGCGCCGGCGTTGAGGTACATCAGCCCCGAGTTGTCGCCGTTGCCGGGTTTGCCGCCGTTGGCTGGATCCCACTGCCAGGGTTTGTGGACGTGGCCGTGGATGAAGACGATGCGTGCGGGGCTGTCGCGGAGCATCTCGTGCAGGGGTTTGGCTTCGGCGAGGGAATGGCCCCAGGAATGCGGGATGCCGGCGGGCATTTTTGCGGGGTAGTGGCACAGCACCACCAGCGCATCATTTTTGGTCAATGTCTCGATGAACGCGGTCACGTCCCGCATCTGCTCGTAGCCCAACGCCCCGCGCGACCATAAGAGCTGGGGCTGCGCCGAGTCCAGGCAGAGCAAACGCCAACACTTAGTCAACGGCCTGACGTGTGGGAAGGACGCTGGCAGCAGCCCGCCCATGTGCGTTCCCATCCGGTTTTTTCTTGCCGAGCGGAACGTGTACTTATCGTGATTGCCCGGCACGATGACCGTCGGCACCTCCCGACTCAACGGCTGAAGGTACGTCGCCACGTCGTGAAATTCGTCTTCCAGCGAGGTTGTCGTCACGTCACCTGACAACAGCACCGAGTCGGGCTTGAGCGCGGCAACCCGGTCGATCAGCGGCGCAAGCACGCGGTGGTTGAACCGGAACCGGCGGTTGATCATCAGGTTGGTATGACCCAGCAGCCGCTTGCCGACCAGCCTTGACGGGTGGACGCGGGTCTGGAACAGGTGGATGTCGCCGATCAGTGCAAGACGCAAGGGGTGGGTCCAGGGGCGGGGTTCGTGTATCGGGAGGAGAAGGATCTGGGGTGTCGGTTTGTTATTTGGCTTCGAGTGGCTCGGGGTACACGATAGCCGCGAGTGTCGCCTGGCCGTAGCGGTCCCAGAGTTCCTGGGTATCCATCTGGTTTGCGTTTTTGGGTAGCTCAAAGGTGATGCAGGGGATGTTGTGGTCGATGCCGAAGTATGAGCCTAGTGAGCCGGGCCGACCGCCCAGGCGTTTCACGGGAAGGTCGGTGTGTTTGCCCATCGCCTCGGCGATCGCCTGCGCACCTTCGCCATCGTAGTCCACACACTTCAAGGGCTGATGGTAGGTCACGATTCGGCTAGGCTTGTATTTTTCGATCTGTTTGAGGACCGCGCGGGATTCGGGCTGAGAAAGCGGGTCTTCGCCGTGGCCCTTGGTGGCATCGAAGTTGTCCGCGGGGAAGTTGCGGTTGAGGTCCACACCATTGGCGTTGCGGCGTTTGTTGGCCTTGACGCCGTCGGGGTTGACCATCGGGAGGATCACGACCGTCCTGCCAGTGAGCAGCTCCGGCCTAGCCATCAGTTCCTTGCCTAGCCGTTCGAGGATCGGCACGCCCGCCGCCTCGTTGCCATGGATCCCCGCCATCAGCAGCACGACGTCGTCGCCGTTGCCATAGACACGGACCATCAACGGCCGATTGTTCACCGACCAGCCACCGATCCCGGCGTAGTAAGGCTGCTTGATTGAGGAGGCGGCTGAGTCCTGCGAGATGGCTGAGGAAGAACCGGGGGTCTGACAGCCGGCGATCCAAAGGGCGGTGAGAATAACGACCGGCAGACGAAGGTGATGCAACATCCTGATTTCCAATGGGGTGGACGGGTGATTCAACTAAAACAACAGTCTACCCGTCCACCGTCTGCCGGTCATTAACGTGCGGGCGCAGCATTGGGGCGGACCACCTGCTTGACCGCGTCCAGGAAGGATTCGCTCAGGAGGTTGACCTTCATATCCTGTGGGAGGTAGCCGTCGATATTCTTAAACGCCTCTGCCATGTATTTGGCGACTTCGATCTGTACGAAGGCATCGGGGCCGGCGGCTGTGTAAGCGCGTAAGTTAAGCTCGGTTGCTTCGGCCTCAGCCCTGCCGATCGCGATGATCGCCTGGGCCTTGAGTTCGCCCGCTTCCTTCTCACCCTCTGCCGCAAGCACGGCCCGCTTCTTGTCAGCTTCCGCGGCGAATTCAACCTGTTTGGCCTGAGCTTCGGCCGCAAGCACGACCTGCTGCGCCTGGGCTTCGGCGGCCAGCACCACTTGCTTCTTGGCGGCCTCGGCGGAAAGCACCTCCTGCTCGGCGGCCTTCTCTGCCTGGAGGATGCCGACATCCTTGTCACGCAAGCCTTCCACCAGCGCCTTTTCGTACTCGGCCTGGGCTTCGGCCTTGACCTTCTCCGCCTCGGCAAGCGCGGCCTTGGTCTCTTCGCGGGCACGCATCTCCCGCTGGATCGCCACCTGACGGGCCTTGATCTCACCGACGTACTCCGGGTCCAGGCCGATCGTCTCGATCACGAAGTTCTCGACGAGCACACCGCGCTTGCCCAGCTCGTTGGCAGGATCCGATAGCCGGGCGAAGATGTCGCTCTGGAGCTGGACCAGCCCAGCTCCGCTGTACGCCTCGATCGCCGTCCGCAGGGTCGCCTCGTCCTTGACCACACGCATCAACTCGGGACGCAGGACCTTCTCTTCAATGTTCTCACGGACGGTCCGGTGCAGGTCCAGGAGTTTGGCCGGGTCGATCCGCCAGCGGACGTTCAGGGATATCCGCATGTCCTGGCCCTCGGTGGACTGGACCATGTAGCTGTCACGCTTACGGCCCGAGCCGTACTCGACGTCCTCGGCCAGGTCGTTCATCACGAAGATCCGGCTGGAGGCGTCGTAGTGGAAAATCTTCTGGCTGAACCCCGGGAACAGGATGTAGGTCTTGGGCATCAGGATCTCATCGAGTACGCCCTCAGACCAGGTCTCCTTCACGCCGTACTCGTTACCCTCGATCGTCTCGATATCGAACAGGACCAGCGAAGTGATTAACAAGAAGCCGGCAATTACACCAACCACAATAAGGGACGTATAGTTTCGCATCGATTATTTCCTTCGTAATGCTGCGATCGTGCAGATAAACAAGTAGACCAGTAAAACAACCATCATCACCGGAAGAACCGTCCGGAGCATCATCATCTTCAGAAAAAGCACAGCGGCCAACACCGCGACCCACGCCACCAAGAACACCACCACGATCCACGGCCGGAACAACCCCTGTTGTTTGGGGACGTACTCGATCACTTCGATGTCGTCGCGTTTTTGGGTCATGGCATGATTCCCTGGCCACCGCCCCGGCGGGTTGGCGACATCTTACGCCATACAGTTTAGCAGTATTTCACGACCCGCTGCACGGCTGGCGCATCGGTGGGAGGTGGCGTAGTCGTTTTGTCACTTATGGGACACCCAAGGGCTTCGCACCGCATTGGACTAGATGGATTGCGGCTCGGGGCAGGTGGATTCTGCTTCCCCCGCCTCCTCGGGGAGGGCCGCGTCACCGCCGACGCCCGGGCCGTCTTTGCTGTAGAACTTATCCAGGACCGCCTTCCAGGCGGGCAGCCCCATCACACCGATGAAGCTTTTCTTCACTTCATCACAGCGCGGGTGGTGTCGGCTAAAGCGTATCCCGAACTTGCGCATCAACCGGGACGCGAGTTGTTCGCCGTGCAGGGCGACCGAGAGTTGGAAGTGTTCGAGCAGGACGTCACGCTGTTGAAAGATCGTCGGCGGTGTGGCGGCGGTCTGGGTATCCCCAGCGAGCAAGGCGCGGGCCTGGGTGAAGACCCAGGGGTTGCCGATGCAGCCGCGAGCGACACTGACGAAGTCCACGCCGGTCTGGTCGATCATCTTGAAGATGTCGGACGCCTGCCAGACATCACCTGACCCGCCGATGGTGAAATCATCAACCCCGCCGTACTGGTCGGTCAGGGCGCGGAGGAAGTTCCAGTTCGATGGGCCAAGATATTTCTGCTCCACACTGCGACCATGTACGACCGCGCCGGCGTAGCCCAGGTCGATCGTCGCCTGGAATATCCTGTGGAAGTTCGCCAAAGCTCCGGGTGAGTCGTCGCTGCCCCGGCGGAGTTTCACCGTGCAGGGGACGTCGCTGCCTACCGCCTGGATTACCGCATCGAGGATCGCGACCGCCTCATCGGGGACCGACATCAGGTGGCCGCCTCGGCTCTTCTTCTTGATCTTCTTCACCGGGCAGGCCAAGTTTACATCAATCACGTCGTAGCCCATACCCACCAGAATCTCGGCCCCCGCAGCGATGTCCGCTGGGTGCGACCCCATCAGTTGCCCGGCGATCGGGTGGTCCCCATCATCCAGATCGGCGGACTTCAGCCCCCTGCCGCCCTGGATCAGGAACTGGTCAAGCAGGGCCTCGGTCACGCAATAAGGGCAGCCGTGACGGCGGGCGACCAACCGCATCGCGGTGTCGGAATAGCCCGCCAGCCCGGCCTGGAAAAAGGGTGCGTCAAGTTGCAGTTTGCCCAGCCTTATCATGGGCGTCATTATAGGCCCACACCCGCCACGGGTTTTACCCGGCAAGGAGCCAACCGTTGAACGCATCATTCTCGAAATACAAGAGCCTGCTCACCCCCCTACTGATCGCGGTCGGCATGCTTGCCTTCACCGGCTGCCAGCAGGACCAGCCCGTGCTGGACAACTCGATCGCCTCGGCATTATCTGCCCTACGCTATCCGGGGAAGTCAGAGTACGGCCCGGACCTGGATATCATCGTTGTCCGCGAAGGCTCAGCCATCCGCCTGACTAACCGGACCGCACGCAGCTACCAAGGCATGCAGCTCTGGCTCAACCAGCAGTACGTCCAGCAGGCCGAACCGATTGCTATCGGGAGTAACCCGGACATCCCGTTGGCGACCCTCATCAACCGCCACCGCGAACCGTTTCCTATTGGGTCGTTCCTCAAGCCCGACCTGGCTCGGCCGGTGATCTCCGTAGAGCTGTACGATCCCGTCGGCAACGTCCGCTATCGCCTGACGGTTCAGCCCGATAACGAGGCGCTTCGATTGTGAGTCGGATCGGGCCGATGTTGCTTGGATAGAGCGAATACTCAAGCACCCCTGGATCACCCAGGACATCCCCCGGCCACTTCCCGGAGCAACTCACCATGAGCGCAGCCCTGCAGCATCACGACGCCATCCCATTCCCCAATACGAATAAGCAAACCATGGACGGACAAACACTCTGGAAGCGTTATCAAGACAACCTCTGCAAATGCCCAGGACTTGGGATCAGCTTGGACATCTCGCGGATCACGTTCGGCCCAAACTTCTTCAATGAGATGAAGCCGGCGATCGACAAGGCCTACGACGCAATGGCGCGTCTGGAATCCGGCGAGATCGCCAACCCCGACGAGGGCCGAATGGTCGGGCACTACTGGCTGCGTGCCCCCGGGCTTGCGCCGACCGATGAGATCGCCGACGCGATCCGTACCAGCCTCAAAGACATCACCGAGTTCGCCAAGGCGGTCCACAGTAAAGAGATCATCCCGCCGGATGCGGGTAAGTTTACCGATCTGTTGTTGATCGGCATCGGCGGCTCGGCGCTAGGCCCGCAACTGGTGGCCGACTGCCTGGGCACCAAGCGCGACAAGTTGAAGGTCCACTTCATCGACAACACCGATCCCGACGGGGTCGAGCGCGTGCTAACCGGGCTGGGCGCACGGTTGAAGTCCACGTTGGCGGTGGTCATCTCCAAGTCCGGCGGAACCCCCGAGCCGCGCAACGGGATGCTGCTGGCCAAGGCCGCTTTCGCCGCCAAGGGGTTGGACTTCGCCAAGCAGGCGGTGGCGGTGACGGGTGACGGGTCGAATCTTGACATAATCGCTGAGAAAGAAGGCTGGATCAAGCGTTTTGCGATGTGGGACTGGGTCGGTGGCCGGACCAGCGTGATGTCGGCCGTGGGCCTGCTGCCTGCGGCGCTACAGGGTCTTGATATCCAGGCTTTCCTCGACGGCGCTGAAAAGATGGACTCACTCACCCGCTTGAACAAGACCGCTAAAAACCCCGCCGCCCTGCTCGCGCTGATGTGGCACCATGCCACCAACGGCAAAGGCGACAAGGACATGGTCGTCCTGCCCTACAAAGACCGTCTGCTGCTGCTGTCTCGCTACCTCCAGCAACTGGTCATGGAAAGCCTGGGCAAGGAGCACGACCTGGATGGCAAAATAGTTCACCAGGGCATCGCAGTCTACGGCAACAAGGGTTCGACCGACCAGCACGCCTACGTCCAACAACTTCGCGACGGCTTGAATAACTTCTTCGCCAACTTCATCGTTGTGTTGCAAGACACCACACGCCCCGGCCGAACCGCGCCGCTCGAGGTCGAAGACGGCGTCACCCCCGGCGACTATCTCAACGGGTTCTGGCAAGGCACGCGCACAGCGTTGTACGAGTCAGGCCGGGATTCCGTCACTATCACAGCAGACAAACTCGATGCTCGTACATTGGGCGCATTCATCGCGCTATACGAACGGGCAGTGGGTTTCTACGCGACACTGGTAAATGTCAACGCCTACCATCAGCCAGGCGTCGAGGCCGGCAAGAAGGCCGCAGCAGCGGTGCTTGATATACAGCACAAGGCGGTCGCGCACCTTAAGAGCCAGCCGGGCCGGGCGCTGGACCCCGGCGAGATCGCGCAGGCCATCGGCGAACCTGAGCAGGCCGAATCGATCCACCACATCCTCGAACACCTCGCGTCCAACAAGCGCGGCATCGTCCGGGCGCGTGGGAAGTTTAAGGCTGCTGGATAACACCAACTGGCGGTCGAGACGGATGATTAGCCACAAAGAGGCACAAAAAACACAGAAGTAGCTGTCGATCAGCCGTAGCACGCAGGCAAGGCAAATAAAGTTAGACCGCCCAAGGCAGTCGTCTTTCTTTGTGCTGTTTGTGCTGTTTGTGCCTTCTTGTGGCTACTTCCGGCTGGTCGATCCTCCGGTGTGTTCTAGCCGCAAGCGTCTTTACAACGAACCCTTCGTGCTGGGGACATCGTCTCCGGTGACGTTGACCGCTACGCGCAGCGCCCGGCCGAAGGCCTTGAAAATCGCCTCGGCGATGTGGTGGTCGTTCTCGCCCCGGGGTGCTTCGATGTGGCAGTTGAACTTGCCGGCATTCACCACCGCATTGAAAAACTCACGGACGAGTTGATTGTCGAACGTGCCGATCTTCCCGAACGAATCCTTGAAGGTGACATCAAACACCAACGCCGCCCGGCCTGACAGGTCGATGCTGACGCGGGCCAGCGCCTCGTCCATGGGGACGGATGCGAAGCCGTAGCGTTCGATGCCCTTCTTGTCGCCGAGCGCCTGTTCGAGCACCTGGCCCAGGACGATGCCGACGTCTTCGACGGTGTGGTGGTCGTCGATGTGGGTGTCGCCTGTGGCGGAGGTGTTCAGGCCGAACTTCCCGTGACGCGCGACATGATCGAGCATGTGGTCGAAGAACCCGACGCCGGTTTTATTCGAGTAGTCGCCGGTCTTGGCCGGGTCCAGATTCAACTCGACGGTGATGTCGGTTTCGTTGGTCTTGCGTGTGATTTTGGCGGTGCGTGTTGGCATGGAA
>JAJRRS010000145.1 GCA_024279275.1 Planctomycetota bacterium
TCGCCGAAGGCCTCAACAGCAAGATCATGACCATCAAACGCCTCGCCGCCGGCTTCCGCAACCGCGAACACTTCAAGACCGCCATCTACTTCCACTGCGGCGGTTTGGACCTATACCCACGATAATCCCGGAAGGACCGAATTAGTAAGTATCAGTCGAAGACTCAAGAGATCAATCAAGCAGGTATATCCATTTGATCTGCTGCCGATCCACAGGGGACGCTTAACTAACCTTAATTCCTAAATTTAGTACCACTTTAGCTAGCGAATACCCATCGACAAGGACTAGGGGCAGTTTTCCATTGGAATTCGCTTCGGTAATCGCGGCTTTGGAATACTGGCTGGTTGTCACGAGGGCTCCTCGGGCATGCTGTGTGAGGCTCCCTCTCAATTCGGCTACATCTTTCCTGCCCACCGTGTGATGCCACCTTTTCGCTTGGACCTGCAGGAGTGTGCCGCGAAGTGGCCACAGTGATGGTCCTGCGATCGCATTTACATCTATGCCTCCGTCTTGACTGTATCGGGTAGGCGCAACATCCTGAAAACCAGAATGAATCAGCAATTCACTTATCAGGTGCTCGAAATCACGCGGATCTATCCCTAGTAACTGCCCTCGTTTGCTTTCGATAGCTTCAGGCGAGTGGTTTTCTTTTCCCAATTCAAGATTAGAGGTGTTTGGCGCGATTTCACGTTCTTCTTTCGATTCGGCTGAGAAGCTTGATTGTTTAAGGAGTTCCGAGTTCAGCACCGTGTCCGCATCAACTGGAACAGTCATGGGTTTGTCGTGAATCCCAAATTCGAAAACCCACACGTCTCTTAATTTACCACGTGAGTCCAACTGTTTTTCTGGGTAGTGCCGCAGGTACTCTAATAGGCCGAGATATTGCCAACGCCGAGAACCTGTACTTTTGTCCCGCCGCGAACTAACTCGCATGAATGCGTGAATTGGCAGTAAATTATCTTGTTGTTCGATTAGCCGTCGATTTACACCGCCAAGTGATTGATCGCCCTCTAGACCGGCAGCGGTATACACGAGGACACTGTTTTCAATCCTATCGTGATAGGGGTTTTCTCGCTCTTGGTGTACTGCTGGCAACGATGTCATAACAACCGCGCGGCGAGCCACTTTTCGATTAAGCATGGAGATACGCACGCCACCGGCATTGCCAACTTGGAGGGAACGGTGAATCTCCTCGTTGGAGTACATGTTGGTCACTTCAAACGCTGAAATGTTTCGATGGTCTACAATTATGCGTCTCTCCGTATTACGTTAGTTCAGCCAATTCACTCTTACGTTGCCAGCGGAATCATTGGAAAAAATTGAACGCAGGGCGATCATCGCCTCTTTTACCGATTTAGGATCGAAACCGGCATTGTCGAGTCCATTCTTAGCCATGGTGTACATGGTCGGGGATTCCTAGACGCAGTCAACTATGGACCCACTCAGCCCCGAGGAACGTAGTCGTGTCATGTCGCTGGTGCGGAGCAAAGACACCAGGTCGGAGCTGGTCGTACGTCGGCTGGCCCATGGGCTTGGATACCGATACCGTGTCCGGCCCGATGGATACGCACGACCCGGTTGAGGAAGGCGTCGGTCGGCGGGTTTATATGCTTGTTAGGCCGACGATTATTATTCGGCCTGCAAACGAGAATGATGCGCCTTGATTTTTTGGGCGCTACACCGAGGAAGGGTGAGACATATGAGGAAGGGGAGCCGGTCGCGGGCGACCGGGCTAAGCGGGGGGAGGGGTTTTGTCTATTAAATCGGGGCGGCGTTGTTGGGTGCGTTTTAGGGCTTCTGCCTCGCGCCAGGCTTCGATTTTTGCGTGGTTGCCACTTAGTAGGACTGCGGGTGCGTCCATGCCTTCCCAGGTGCGGGGGCGGGTGTAGTGTGGGTGGTCCAGGAGGCGTTTGGTGCCGGGGGAGAAGCTGTCGTGGTGGGCGGAGTCCTGATGGCCTAGTGCGCCCGGAAGTAATCGCACGATCGCATCAATCAGCGTCATAGCCGGGAGTTCGCCGCCTGACAAAACATAATCACCGACGCTGATTTCGCGGATGGGGGCGAGTTTTTCGATGACACGTTCGTCGATGCCTTCGTAGTGGCCGGCGATCATGAGTAGGCGTGGGAGGTTGGCGAGTTCTTCGACGAGGGGTTGGGTGAGGGGGACGCCTTGAGGGGTTAAGAGGATGCGTGTTGTGGGGCGGTCGTCCATGGCTTGAACAGCCTGCACGCTATCCCAGATGGGTTGGCACTGTATGACCATGCCGGGGCCGCCGCCGAAGGATGGTTGGTCTACTTTTTGATGTTTGTTGTCGGCGTAGTCGCGGATGTTGGTGATGTGGTAGCTGACGATCGGTGGGCGAACGCCCCCGCCCCCGGATATGTCCCCGGAGTGGTCCCCGGATATGTCCCCGGAGTTGTCGGGGTTGGCTTGTTTCCCCGGATATGTGATGGGTTCTGCGGCGCGTTTGAGGATGCTTGAGCCGAGCACGCCTTGAAACATTTCGGGGAACAGGGTGAGGACGTCGATGCGGAGGGGGGGGATGGGAGCCATTAGCTGTTAGCCATTAGCCTTTAGCTATGAGTCGATGGGCCGTTTGGTGCGCGCTAAACCACAAGTGTGTGGCTGGTCGGTTTCAGGGGAGCCGGTCGCGGGCGACCGGGCTAAACGTGGTGGTGTTTAACGCGAAGCTAATAGCTCTGTGCTAACAGCTAAAGGCTAACGGCTAATAGCTGCTTCACGCCTTTTTGGCGGCTTCGATGATGCCGGCTTTTTTGAGTAGGGCGGCGACGGTCTCGCTGGGCTGGGCGCCGACGCTCAGCCAATACTTGACGCGGTCTTCCTTGCAACTGAACTGGATGGACTCGTCCTTGTTGGTCGGGTCGTAGGTGCCCAGTTCCTCGATCGGTCGGCCGTCGCGGGGGCTGCGTTGGTCGATGGCGTTAAGCCGATAGACCGGGTGATGCGTGCGTCCGAAGCGTTTGAATCGCAGTTTGACCACAGTTAAACCTTTGTCCTAAATGGGGATGCGTCCCTATGGGAGCCGCCGACACCCACCGTGCCGGTCTGGCGAATCGAAGATTGTAGCCGATTTGGATGGCTGGGCCAAGTTGGGGAGGGGATTTTACCACAGAGACCCAGAGACGCAGAGAAGGCGACGGAACAGAGGGGGAGGTATCCGCAGATTGCGCAGATTACACAGATTAGGACCAGAGTCTTTCTCTTAAATCTGCGTCATCCGCGAAATCTGCGGAGACCTCTTTTTGGTGTGTTTTTCTGTGTGTGATTGGATGGCATCAACCGTGGTCGGGTCAGCGGCCTTCCAGCAGGCGGTGGCCTAGGAAGTCGTTGAGGTCGTAGATCTCGGTGATTTGGTCGACGACGGTTTGGACGTCGTATTCGACGCGGATGAACTCGACGGCGTCTTCGTTGAGGATGGCGTAGCTGGCGCGGGGATCGCGGTCGCGGGGTTGGCCGACGCTGCCTGGGTTGACGATAACTTTTTCACGTTCGGAGAACGTGTGTGTCCCGCCTAAGTCGGTAGGGGGGTAGAAGTCCGGCTCATCGGTAAAGACGCCGGGGACGTGGGTGTGCCCGCAGAAGCACCGGCCGTCTGTGCGGTCGAAGATCGATTGCATCTTGCTGGGCGAGGTCATCACGTCATCGGGGAAGATGTATTCGTTGATCGGCCGACGCGGTGAGGCATGGACCCACAGGGCGTTTTCGGTTTTGTTGCGGATCAGCAGATTGCCCATGAATTCCCAGCGTTTCTTCTGCTTGGCGGGGTCCGGCTCAAGCTCGAACTGCCGGCGAGTCCAGAACGCGGCCTGCTCGGCACTGGTGTTAAAACTGGTCGGTTCGTACAGTGCTGCGAAGTCGTGATTGCCCATCAGTGCCCACTCGCACCGATCCATCACGATATCCAGGCACTCCAACGGGTTCGGCCCATAGCCCACGATGTCGCCCAGACAGACGACCCGCTTGATCTCGCGTTGGTCGATATCAGCCATCACCGCCTTGAGGGCAACGAGGTTGGCGTGGATGTCGGAGATCAGTGCGATGGTCATGGGGGTAGGTCTTGGATTCAGGGCTTGGCGAACGGGATCGTTTTTTTTATAGCCCCGGGACAACATCCCGGAGGTCGGGTCTGTGGAAAAACTGATAGCTGGCGACCGCACAACTCATAACCAGTTTCCCAAGTGTATGGGCCAAGGGTGTTGATCGCCAACGCCCCCGGTCCCATCCCCCCCGGCCCATCCCGGGCACAAAGGGCTGTGGAGACTATATTAAGAGACCATGCCCAAGCCCAAGCCCAAGGCCCCATCTCCAGCTACCTGCACCGACCGCCTCGCCCCGGGTTCTATCCCCCGGCGCATCCTGATCATCCGCCCCACCGCATTGGGCGATGTCGCGCGAACCGTCCCGGTCCTGGCCACGATCCGCCAAGCCTACCCCGATGCTCATATCGATTGGCTGGTCGCCAAGGCCTTCGTTGATGCTGTGCGCCACCACCCGATGCTCGATGGTGTCATCGAGTTCGACCGCAAACAACTTTCACGCTTCGGCCTGTCACCGGCTGCGACCAGGGCCGGCCTGCGCTTCGCCAAACTCCTGCGAGAAAAAAAATACGACGCCGTCTACGACTTTCAAGGCCTGTTCCGCTCCGGCCTGTTCACCCGCTTGACCGGTGCGCCGCGACGCGTTGGTTTTGCCAACGCACGCGAGGCCGGCTGGCTTGGGTACAACACGCGCCACCGTATCGACGCCAACCTCCACACCGTCGACCGCATGCTCGGCCTGCTGCAAGCCGACGGCCTGGAACCCGTGCAAGACATGCGGCTCTACCTCGCTAACGATGACGCCGACTGGCTGGAAACTTTCAAGCACGACCACGGCATCGGTGAATCCGGTTACACCTGCATCGCCCCGACCGCGCGCTGGGGATGCAAGTGCTGGCCCATCCAACGCTACGGCCAAATCGCTCGACGGATGCTCGAACAAGGAATCGCCGGCGACAAGCTCGTCTTGATCGCTTCGCCTAACGAACGTGACCAGGTGTTACCCATCTTCGAGATACTATTAGGTGCTGGCCCCGGTGGGGAAGCATCCCGGGGCGCATCCGGAGGCGCATCCGGGGGCTTATCCGGGGGCGACCTGCGCGACCGGGTCGTGTTTCCCACCACGAGCGTCGGGCAGATGATGGCATTGCTTAGCCAACCCCGTGTACTTATCTGCAACGACTCCGCCCCCCTGCACATCGCGGTAGGCTTTAACCGCCCGGTCGTCGCTCTCTTCGGCCCAACCGACCCCGCACTCGTTGGCCCTTACCAAAAACAAACCAGCGTCCTGCGCCCGCCCGACGCCCAGCAATACGCCTCCAATTACCGTAAGCACCTCGACGACCCGACGCTGATCTCAAAGATCACGGTGGACCAGGTGTGGGACCTGCTGCAGCGACAGAACGGGTGTCAGGCTTAACCACGATCGTCCGATCGTGAGCCTTAACCCGATTCAGCGTAAGCTGATTGCGTGCAAAAACCACCGGGACAAGATCATCGCAGTGACACCGAATTGGTGCGCTGCGCCAATAGGGGCGGTGCCCCCGCCGCCGACGCTTTCGAGGCGCTCTACCGCCGACACCGCACCTGGGTTCTGAACACCGCCTACCGTTTTACCCAAAACCGCGACACGGCTCTGGATGTCATGCAGGACGTGTTCGTGTACCTGATCGGCAAGTTCCCGGGGTTTGTGCTGACCGCCAAGCTCACCACCTTCCTCTACCCCGTTATCAAACACACCGCCCTGCACGCCCGACGCAAGGCCGACCGATTCGCCCCCGGCTCCCCCGGATAATTGCTAGATGAACTGCCTGCGCCACAAGTAACTAACTCCGGGGCCGGGGCCGGGGGCGATGACATTGAACGGGTGCTGGCCGGTCTGCCAGCTCATCAGCGTGAGGTGTTATTGCTGCGTTTTGTTGATGGGATGACGATGGGGGAGGCCGCTCTGGCGTTGGGTGTGCCGATCGGGACGGTGAAGTCCCGTATCCATTTGGCGATCCGTTCGTTGCGGGAAGACCCGGCGGTCAAAAAATATTTTGAAGCGTAGTGAACCTTTCGCCGTCTGTGCGCCCTTCACTTAATGGAGACGAGTATTATGCCGTTACAGGACAACTCAAACCCCAACGAGCCACGTTTGCCGGACGAGTTGGCGGATCGATTATCGGCGATGCACGATGCCCAGTTATTCGTCCCGCCAGACATCGACCAGGCGATCCTGGCCAAGGCCCGTGCAAAATTCGGTGTTATCCCCCAGGATCAAAGCCGCAGATGGTTGCGTCTTGCAGCACCGCTGGCCGCCGCCGCCTCCATCGCGCTTGGCATCTGGGTAGTCTGGCCATCTGCCACGCCGTCTATCACATCGCCTTCCATCGTGATTGCCGGGGACATCGACCAAAACGGTTCTGTGGACATCCTCGACGCCTTCGCGCTGGCACGTCGTTTAGATGCTGGCCAACCGGTGCCCGCTGATTGGGACATGACCGCCGACGGCCGGGTTGATCGCGCCGACGTCTTGGCTATCACCACTATCGCTGTGAGCCTTTCCGGGGAATCTGGGGAATCCGGGGGGGCATCGTTGTGACAAGCCTGCTCGCGTTTATCCTGATGCTGATCGTGTCGTACTCCCCCGGACCCGCCCCCGCCCCCGGCGCAGCAGACAACGGCGAAACGGAGTCGCGCTTCACCACCATCGACATCTACCTCGACGCCGGCGACCACCCGTTGGCGGCGTATCAACTCGACTTCAACGCAACCGCCGGGCAGGTCCGGATCGTCGGGATCGAGGGCGGGGAACATCCCGCGTTAAGCGACCCGCCACATTACGACCCCAAAGCTATTCAACAAGAGCGCATCATCCTCGCCTGGTTCAGCACCGCCCACGCGGATCAACTGCCCGCCGGCAAAGTGCGCATCGCCACCATCCACCTGCAGATAACCGGCGACACCGCGCCGACCTACGCCCTGAATCTCACCGCCGCCGCCGACCCGCAAGGCAAACCGATTAAGGCCACCGCAGACATACAGGAACAGACACCATGATCAGGTTTATGAAAAATGGAATATCGTTGGCTTTCATCTTCTGCGTGCTTGCGGCGTTGATTGTGACCGGATGCGAATCGGGCAACTATAACGCCGGCCCCAATCCAACCTCGTCAGCACCTCCAGTCACTCTGCCGGGAAGCTTCATGAGTACGCCCGGTTTTATCTACGATCTTCCAGGTGAACCAAGTGGCTTGACAGAAGAACGCATCTATTTTGCCCAGGATCCCAGCACTCACGCCACCTCAACCGACGACGACACCCCCGGCTCCCCCGGCTCCGGCGCCATGCTCGGCCTGATGCCAACCCCCAACTCCGATCAGATCAAACGGGTCCCCCTCCCGCTTAAACACACGGATGTCAAAGCCTCCATCACCGGCTACATCGCCAGCGTCGGCGTCACCCAGCAATTCCAAAACCCCTACAACACCAAGATCGAAGCGGTCTACGTCTTCCCGCTCCCCCAGGACGCGGCGATCAACGAGTTTGTCATGACGATCGGTGAGCGGCGCATCCGTGGGATCATCCGCGAACGCGAGGAAGCCGAACGCCTATACAAAGAGGCCCGCGCTCAGGGCTACCGCGCCTCGTTGATGACCCAGCAGCGCGCCAACATCTTCACCCAGAAGATCGCCAACATCGAACCCGGCAAACAGATCGACGTCAGCATCCGCTACTTCCACACACTCCCCTACAGCGACGGCACACTCCGATTTGCCTTCCCGATGGTCGTCGGCCCACGGTTCAACCCACCCAATCAAACCGACGGCATCGCCGCAGTACCACACGGCTCCATCGGCACCTCAACACAATCCACTGAAATCTCTTACCTCCGCCCCAACGAGCGCAGCGGACACGACATTTCCCTGTCGATCGACATCGACGCCGGCATGCCGATCGAAGAACTTGTCAGCGGGAGTCACGCGATACTTGACAGACCCAGCGATAATCCTGACCGCCGCCACGTCACGCTTTCGCCCGGCGACACGATCCCCAACAAGGACTTCGTGCTTGGGATTAAGGTCGCCAACGACACGATAAAGCCCGGCCTGCTTACTTACCAGGACAAGCGCGGCGGATTCTTCTCACTGCTGATCGTCCCGCCCGCCGACCTGGGTTCCCTACCCCGTCACCCCATGGAGATGGTCTTCGTCCTGGACTGCTCCGGTAGCATGTCCGGCGAACCCATCAACCAGGCCAAAGACGCGATTCAATACGCCCTTGAAGAACTCCAACCTCAAGACAGCTTCCAGATCATCCGCTTCTCCAACAACGCCTCAGCCCTGGGCGCATCCCCGCTGCCAGCAACACCCAGCAATATCAAGCGCGGCAAGAAATACCTGCGCAAACTCAAAGGCTCCGGCGGCACCATGATGATTGAAGGCATCACCGCCGCGTTGGACTTCCCCCACGACCCCGAAAAACTCCGTGTCGTCTGCTTCATGACCGACGGCTACATCGGCAACGAGTCAGAAATCCTCCGCGTTGTCAAAGAACGCGTCGGCGCAGCACGGATATTCAGCTTCGGCGTAGGCTCATCCCCCAACCGCTACCTGATGCAACGCATGGCAAGCCTTGGCCGGGGCAGTGCCGCGTATGTTGGTCTGGGTGACGATGGTGCCGAGGTGATGGATGCGTTCTTCCAACGCGCAAGCAGGCCGGCCATGACCGACCTACAAATTAACTGGCACGGCACGCAAGTCTTCGGCGTCTTCCCAAGCGGATCGCGCGACCTCTTCGTCGGCCAACCCATCACACTCACCGGCCGATACAAAGACGATCTCCCCGACAAGATCACGATCCACGGCCAAGCTGGCGGCGAACCCGTTCTTATTAATGTCCAGGTTAAACCATCCTCCCACGATGACACACACAAAGCCCTTGCAAGTGTCTGGGCGCGCACTCAGATCGCCGACCTTTCTGACCGACAGGCCTACGCGGGCGACCCCCACGGCGAGCTGGCTGACCAGATCAAACGCCTGGCGCTGAACTACAACCTCGTCAGTGCCTACACCGCCTTCCTCGCCGTCGACGCCAGCGAACGGACCGCCGGCACCCAGGGCGTCACCGTCCACGTCCCGGTCCCCGTACCCAAGGGCGTGGAATACGAAACCACCGTCACCGAATAATTCCCCGGAAAGAATCTTCATACCCGGAGTACCCCCTATGCGCCACTACCTCGCCGCATTAACCCTGATTGTCATCACCACTTTTTTCCAGACCGGCTGCTCCCACTACGCCGTCCCCGGCCCGGCGGCGCAGATGCGGGCGTTTGGTGTTGTCTCCCCAAGCGAGCGTGAGAAACTTACGGACCACCAGATCAAGCAGGAGCTTAGCCGTAAACCTCTGGCGACCTTCCCCGCGAATCTCTGCGTCGCCCGCGTCCAAGGCGTCGGCTACCGCAACTGGTACGGCAGTGCTTATGGTCGCGGCGCGTATAGCGTCTTCACCGCCCGCGATGTGGAGACCGACGCACACCTCAAAAAACTCGCCAGCATGCCGATGGTCCAAAGCGTCGCGCCGATGAATCGTCTGCTGCTGCCCGCGGAGCTTAACTCGGATAAAGAACTCCGCCGGGCCGCCGCAAAACTGCATACACAGATCCTCCTGATCTACACCTTCGACACCGACTACTATGATGAAAACAGCGCCACCCCATTAGACGTCGTCACGCTCGGGTTTGGATCGCACAAGAAAGTCCGCATCACCTGTACCGCGTCCGCGGCCCTGCTGGATGTGCGCAACGGCTACCTCTACGGCGTAGCCGAGGCCACCGCCCAACACGAGCAAAACACAAGCTCATGGAACAACCAGGAAAAAGTGGACGAATCCCGACGCCACGCCGAAGCCGAAGCGCTTGACCAACTCATCAATGAATTGGCCATGACCTGGTCGGGTGTCGTTAATACCTACGCGACCGTGCCCGCTGCCACTGGATATCCGGGTGTTCGATAAGCCTCATCCCCCACGAATCCCAAACACCGCGATGGCGCACCAGGCGTTACCCATACGCTCGTTGATCTCGAAGCCGCGCACCGCCGGCGGGCCGACGGGATAACCTCGATCCAGACAGCGGGTGTGCCAGGCGGCGAGGTCGTGCTCGGCGATCTCCTGGCTGGCAGTGAATAAGATCAGCAGCAGCCCGCCGTGGCGGATCAAGCCGTCGGACCATATCTTCTTGATGTCCTTGACGACCGGCGAAAGCAGCTCGGCGGAGTAACGCGGGAACGGCCCGCTTGCCTCGAACTGCGCCACACTCTTGATCTCCAGCCAGTACGCTTCCTGCGGGTCAGCCGCCGGCTGGTCGTCGAACAATGTCCCCTTAATTAACGGGTCGCGCAACGGAAGCCCGTCGGGTGTCAGAACAATGTCACACCGCCGGCCCTCACTTCGTTTGGTTTTTTGTCGATCATCGGGGTAGCGCTGCTCGCGCCAGACGCCGAAGCTGTGATCCGTCAGTGACTGTTCGATCAGCGGGTGCAGGCCTAACTCGTCCAACGCATCGATCCCGTACACCGCTTGCTCCAGGTCCGCATCCCGGGCGCACTTTCGGAGTCCAGCTTCAACAGCATCGGCGATATCAGATGTGGACCAGGGCATGGGAGGGGGAAAATTAGAAAGCTGGAAATTTGGAAAGCTGGAAAATCGAATTCTTTAACCTGTCACGCATTGTATTATTTTCAGATTTTCAGATTTTTCACCACCGCGCCAGGTCGCCGGTGATCGGCTCGATCAGGTCTTTAACGGTGACGATGCCGACGGGTTCACCCTGCCCACCGGTGGCGACGGCCAGGCCCGTGGTGTGGCGTTGAAGGATGCCCAGCGCATCGCGGACGGAGAGGTTTTGTGACATCGTTTCAGCGGGCTTCATAAGTTCGCTGATAGGCGGGCACGTCTTGGCCTCATATGCCAGTGCTTCATTGAGGTTTAATATCCCGACCACGCCCCCGTTTCGATCAAGCACCGGGACGTGTGCGTGGGTTGTGCGTTGCGCCAGCCGACGGATCATCGCGGGGCTGTCGCTCAAGCGTATCTTCTCGACACCCTGCCACCCGGTCATCTCTTCTTGCACGGTTCGCCCAGCAAGCCCCAGCACCCGATCTACGATAGCCGACTGTTCCTGGCTTAGTAGCCCATACCCCACGCCCTCGCGAACAAGCAACCCGACCTGCCTGCGCGGATGGAATGCACCGACGCGCGGGTCTGGGCCAATCGCTTTCATCAGGATACCGCTGAACAACCCGATCAACGACGTCAGCCCGGTATACCTAAACAGCCGCCCGGAAAAACTCAGCACGCCGGTCAACCGATACATCAGCCGATCGCTGTGCGCCGCGAAAAGATCTTTCGGGAGCGTCTCCCCGACAACAAACAACACGGGCGTCACGATCAACGTGTTCATCAGGATCGCTTCCCAATCGCCCAGGCCCCGTGATGCGAGGATCACACCCATCGCCGCGGTCCCCAGGTAGTTGGTGATGTTGTTGCCGATGAGCAGCGTGGTCAGTAGTTCCGTCGGGTGTGTGACCATGTGGTGCAACGTAATCGCCGCGCGGTCGCCCCGTTGCATCATCACCTGCAGGCGGATGCGGTTGAGGCTGTAGGCCCCTGTTTCCAGCCCGGAATACAACGCCGAACCCGCGAAGCCAAGCAGCGCCATCGCGATCCAGAAGATCAGCAGCGTGTCACTCATTTGCCGCCTCCTTCGTTGCGAGATCTGTCTTGGCGTCTTCTGATTTATCTGCCAGTTTCACGGTCACGATCTCGATCCGTCGGCCGTCCATCTTTTCGACACGCAACACCAGATTCCCCAGCGTCGTCTGGTCGCCGACCTGTGCCGCCCGCCCCAGCCGGGCCATCACCAACCCCCCCAGCGTATTTACTGCGCCTAAAATCTTAAGTACATCCAGCGAAGAGTTTTGGCCAAACGCCTCCGACCAATCGCGCGTCGATAACTCCGCACTGACACGCCAGCAGCCCGGCGAAACCTCCTCAGCCGCAGGCTCATCCCCGCTGTCGTATCCCCCCGCGATCTCGCCGACCAGATGTTCCGCGACATCTTCCAATGTGACCAAACCCGCCGTCCCGCCGTATTCGTCCACCACCACCGCCAGAGTTTTAGCCTTGCCACGCAGCTCCGCGAGCAGTTGGTCCGCACGCTGTTGCTGCGGGACGAACAGCACCGGCTCAATCAAGGCGTTTACCTCCTGCTGAGTGCCCGGCGGATTAAGTAACGCACTTCGGGCGGTGATCAGCCCCTCGATCTTGTCGAGATTATCGCGATACGCTGGGGCATGACGCAGCTTGGTCCGCTTAAAAAACTCAACCAACTCTGCGGGGTCAGCGTTGACATCCACCGCCTCGATATCGACGCGCGGCGTCATCAATCCATCAACCTTGACCCGCCCAAGCTCCAACACCTGCCGCAGCATCCGCTGTTCCTGCGGATCGATCACACCCTGGCCTCGGCTCAATTCGAGCATGGAAGCCAATTCGTCCTGCGAGATCGCGTCCGGCCGAGTCGATGGCGCAATCAACCTCGCTAATGGTGTAATGACCAACCCCGACGCAATCAACCGCACCGGCGTGATCGCTCGATGGAACCCAAGCAACGGCAACGCCGACAGCCGGGAATATGTGGCTGGGGATCGCGCAGCCGCCAGCTTGGGCAGCACCTCGCCAAGAATAATAATTGTTAATAACGGCGCGACACTCACCGCGCCCAACGCCACCGGCCCCAAGATCTGTTCATCCCGTAGATGCAATATCAGCTTCGTGCTCACCACAAAGTACAGCACGTTGACCGTGATATTCCCCATCAGCAACGTAATCAATAACGCCCGGGTCTCCGACAACAGCGTGGTGACAGCCGAACCCGTGAAGGTGTCCGAACCTTTAAGTAATGCGCGCTGATGACGGGTCAGGCTGAACAGCGCCGTCTCACTGCCCGAAAAAAAACCGCTAAGTATTAGCAGCACGGGCAGGCACAACAGCATGATCGGCAAGAGCATCATCGTATCGGTGGATGTGGGCGTTGGCCGATCAGTCGGCACTGTTCAGCAGCAACGCCGAGCCTTCCATCCCCTCCCATGTGTGCTCCTTGATCGCACGGACCACACGCTGCGCCGCATCTACCGCAGCGAACCCCGCGTGACCATCCACCGCAGGCGTGCCCCCGTGTTTAGCAGCGCTTAAGAAATTATTCTGCTCCGCGGTCAACTGATCCTCTTCACCCGCCGGCAGGTCAAAGCTCAATTTCTCCACCTTCACCATGTCAAGGTATTTAAGGTCCGAAAGGTCCACGCCCTTTGCAAGCTGCGCACGCACCTTCGCCAGCGCCTCGCGGTTCTCTCCATCGGTGTGCACCACGATCCCGTCACGGGTCTGGTAATTCAGGTTGATATACCCGCTCTCTGAAAACACACGCAGCCGGCGTTCGGTGTTCAATGCCAGCCTCGACGCGGTGATGTTCGCCACGCACCCGTTCTCAAAGACGATCCGTGCATTGGCTACGTCTTCATGCTCACCCAAGACCGCCACGCCCGCTGCGTCCACGGTCTTGATCGGCGAGTCCGCCAGCATCAGCACGATGTCCAGGTCGTGGATCATCATATCCATCACCACGCCCACATCCATAGACCGGAACGTCATCGGGCTGACCCGTTCCACCTGCATAAAGCGTGCGTTGAATCTCAAGGCCTCAGCCGCCCGCAACGCCGGGTTGAACCGCTCGGTGTGCCCGACCTGCAACACCGCATTGTGTTCTGCAGCACAATCCACCAACGCTTTGGCATCGGCGACGGTTGCCGCAAGCGGCTTCTCGATCATGCAGGCGATCTTGCGTTTCAGCAACGGCTCAGCGGTCGCGCGATGGTATTGTGTGGGCACCGCCACTGTCACAGCCGACACCTCCGGGTGCGCTTCAAGCATCTCATCGACCGTCCCATACGCCGTACAGCCGTATTCATCCGCCACAGCACGCGCACGTTCGATATCAAAATCTACCACCGCTTTGAGGTCCGCGCCGGGCATCTGCTTATAGGTCCGGGCGTGGTGTTTGCCCATCCTGCCCACCCCGATCACCGCCACAGCCGTGCCCGCGTCCTGTGTGTTACTGCTCATCCTTATATGTTACGCCATCCCAGCACGCCCAAGCGAATCATCGTCGGGCGATTCGCCGATCGCCGCGTTCGCCCATTCGCCCGGGGGCCGGGGGTGACTCGGTGGTACGATGTGCCCGTGACCGACCCAACCGATATCCCGGCCCAAACCGGCAATAGCGCCAACGCCTCCCCGAGGCGGCGCAAACCCGTGATCGGCATCACCATGGGCGACCCCGCCGGCATCGGCCCCGAGGTCGTGGTCAAGGCCCTGGCGGATCCTGAGATACGCGCGCTCGCGCGGTTCGTTGTCTACGGGATGAACGAACTGATGGCCTACGCCGCCGACCTCGCTGAGATCGAGCCGTTCTGGTGGCGCGTCCAACACGACTCACCACGCACCGACTTCAGCCTGACCCACGACGTCGTCGTATTGGATTACGACGAGTACAGCCAACTCGGCGCCGCGATCCACAAACCCACCCGCCAAGGCGGGCAGTCCAGCCTGGCGTTCATCGACGACGCCATCGCCGCAACAGGACAACCGATCCAGGATGCCGGCATCGACGCTGTGGTCACCGCGCCGATCTGCAAAGAATCCTGGCACCTCGCCGGCTGCAAGTTTCCCGGCCACACAGAATTGTTCGCTCAACGCACCCGCACCAAGCGCGTCGTCATGGCATTCGAGTCCCCCAAGCTACGAGTCGCACTTGCCACTGTACACGTCCCGTTGATGGACCTGCGCAACGTCCTGACCATCGGAGCCGTCTTCGACCCGATCGACCTGGGCAACAATTTCTGCAAACAACTGGGGATTTCTAACCCCCGCATCGCCGTCGCCGGCCTCAACCCCCACGCCTCCGAGAACGGCCGATTCGGCGATGAAGAAACACGCATCATCACCCCCGCCATCGAGGCCGCCAAGTCCCACGGCATCGACGCACGCGGCCCGTTCCCCGGCGACACCGTCTTTAACACCGCTCTCGCCGGCCGATACGACCTGGTTGTCGCCATGTATCACGACCAGGGCCTGATCCCCGTCAAACTTTTAGCCTTCGACGAAGCCGTGAACGTCACCCTCGGCCTACCCATCGTCCGCACCAGCCCCGACCACGGCACCGCCTTCGACATCGTCGGCAAAAACCGCGCCAACCCCGGCAGCATGAAAGCCGCCATCAGACTGGCTGTGAAACTCGCGGGCCAGAAAGCGGGGTCTGGGGTCTAGGGTCTGGGGTATCCCAACGCCGCCCCTGAGTCCGCGAAGGGGCGGGTATCGCGCATCGAACAAAAAACAACACGCTTACTTTGGTTTTATTTCCTGCTTTCTAAATTTAGCGTTCCGCTGTTGAAGCCGTCCTACTTTCCAACTTTTCCTCACCATGACTCACCCAACCACACATTCACCGTCCCCGTCTCCCAAGCCCGCCGTCGTCCTGCTCTCAGGCGGCCTCGACTCCGCGACCGTGCTGGCGATCGCCAATGAGAAGGGTTACGCCTGCCACGCCCTGAGTTTCGACTACGGCCAACGCCACCGCGCCGAGATCGCCGCCGCCGCCAAAGTTGCCGAACAACTCGGCGTCGCCAGCCACCGCTGGATCAACATCGACCTGCGCAGCCTCGGCGGCTCCGCACTCACCGACTCCATTGACGTCCCCAAAGACCGCGACGGCGAAGAAATGACCCACGGCATCCCCGTCACCTACGTCCCCGCCCGCAACACCATCTTCCTAAGCTACGCACTCGCCGTCGCCGAAGTCATCCACAGCACCGACCTCTTCATCGGCGTCAACGCCGTCGACTACTCCGGCTACCCCGACTGCCGCGGCGAATACATCCGCGCTTTCGAGTCGATGTCTAACCTCGCCACCAAGGCCGGCGTCGAGGGCCACCACCTCAACGTCCATACCCCCCTAATCGACCTCCCTAAAACAGACATCATCAAACGCGGCATCGAACTAGGCGTCGACTACAGCCTCACCCACTCCTGCTACGACCCACACCCCGATGGCAAACCCTGCGCCCACTGCGACGCCTGCCTCCTGCGCATCCGTGCTTTTGATCAGGTCGGCCAACCCGACCCGGCCATGTTGCGGTGGTATGGGGAGGATTGGCGGGCGGGAAACTGAAGTACACGCTTGGTGTTACCCGCCCCCCCGGTCATAATAGATAGATGCCCATCACGCTTGAAGATATCCAGTCGGCGGCCCGCAGGATCGAGGGCGGGGTCTACCTCTCGCCGTGCCCGGAATCCCAGCCGTTGTCTTCGGTTGCTGGCTGCCACATCTACTGCAAGCTGGAAAACCTCCAACGCACCGGCAGTTTCAAGGAACGTGGCGCACGCAACGCGCTGATGCTACTAAATGAAGAACTCCGGGGGCGGGGCGTCATCGCGGCCTCGGCGGGGAATCACGCGCTGGGGTTGTCCTACCACGGAAAACTATTGGGCGTGCCTGTTACCGTCGTGATGCCTAAGCACGCGCCAATCAATAAGGTCGCCACCTGCCGGGAACTCGGTGCCAACATCGTGCAGCACGGCGAGGACTTCGCCGAGGCGCGCGCTCATGCCGGCGAACTGACAGAACAACGCGGCCTGACCTACATCCACGGCTACGACGACCCCGCTGTGATAGCCGGGCAGGGCACGATCGGTCTGGAGCTGATCGAACAGGTGCCCGACATGGATGCCATTGTGGTCCCGATCGGCGGTGGGGGGTTGATCGCCGGCATCGCACTGGCGATTAAAACACTCAAGCCCGACGTGCTGATCTACGGCGTGGAACCTTCTAACGTCGCCAGCTTCACCGGCGCACTGAAGGCCGGCCACCCGGTCAAGGCACAGACGCGCCCGACACTCGCCGACGGCCTCGCGGTCGCTACGGTCGGAGAGAACGCCTTTAAGACCGCGCGCCCTCACGTCGATAAAGTGGTCACCGTCGATGAACACTGGATCGCGTTGGCGGTGCTGCGTTTTATCGAGTTGGAAAAGACCGTCGTCGAGGGTGGGGGGGCCGCCGCGTTAGGGGCCTTGTTGGCCGGCCTCTTACCCGAGCTGGCGGGCAAGCGTGTCGTGCTGCCTTTGTCCGGTGGAAATATCGACTCGACCGTCCTGGGCCGGGTGATCGAGCACGGCCTGGCGGCGGACGGCCGACTCTGCCGATTCGTCGCAAGGATCAGCGACCGCCCCGGCGGGCTGTCTGACTTCGCCGCCGTTCTCGCCCGGGCCAAGGTTTCCATCAAGGAAATCTCACACGACCGCATCTTCGCCGGCGATGATATGTCCACCGTCAACGTCCACTGCCTGGTCGAGACACGCGACCGCGAACATATCCAAAAACTCAAACACTGCCTCGCCGACGCAGGTTTCCCCGCAACATTCGATCCGGGTCGTGATTAATACCCCGCTACCCCCGGTTGTTCCCCCGGTTGTTCCCCCGGTCGTTCCCCCGGTCGTCCCCCCGGTCGTCCCCCCGGTCGTCCCCCCCGGTCGTCCCCTGTGGTTTCCCCGGATGTCCTTCGAGCTTCCCCCCGCCCGGTTTCCCCTTATAATCCCGTGTTCAAGCATGAACATCACATCCTCCCAACGCGTGAAGCTGGCGACCGTCTTGCTCTGCGGCCTGGCCGTCGGGCTTGCGGGCCTGTTGCTGTATCAATCGCAAACTCAACAAGCCTTGCTCGGGTGCGATGGCGGGTCCGGCTGCGACACCGTTTTGTCCAGCCAATGGTCGCTTTGGTTCGGCATCCCCGTGAGCCTCATGGCCATGGGCCTCTACACCGCGATGTTCGCCGCCGCACTCGCACGAGACACTCAGGTCAAACGCCCGCAACCCGCCGCGACCCTGACCATGGCCGTCGCCGCCTTCGCCGCGATCGCCGCAGCACTCTGGTTTATCTCTGTACAAATCTTCATCGTCGGCGCATTGTGTAAATACTGCATGGCCACACACGCCGCCGGGGTCGCCGCGTCCGTGTTGTGCCTGAAAGTGGCGCTCCCCCGCTTGCAAACCAAAGCGCTGGCGTCCGCATCTGTCGCATCGTTTGTTCTCGTCGGCATCTTGATCGCCGGGCAAGTGTTGGGCGACCCGCCCCAGGCACCCGACGCACTGATCAAATTCGCCGACGTCCCGACCCCCCAGACCGATATGACGGGGGTATCGCCATACGTTTCTTACGACCCATTATCCATCGACCCATTACCGATCCCATCTGATCCCACACCGACGACACCGAAGATCACCCCCACCGCAGAGAGTGAGACCGCCCCCAGCCCCACCGGGCCACGCATCATCAAGCTCAACGGCAACCGTGTGGAAATAGACACCACGATCGTCCCCATCATCGGCGACCCCCACGCACCGATCATCCTGGCCGTCCTCTATGACTACACCTGCTCGCACTGCCGCGACACACGCAAGATGCTCGAAAAAACCAAACGCAAGTACGGCGACAAGCTCGCCATCATCTGCTTGCCCACACCCTTAAATAAAAAATGCAACCGCCTGGTCAAGCGCTACAGCTCACACAACCGCTACGCCTGCGACCTCGCAAAAATATCACTGGCGTTCTGGAAAATCGCGCCCGACAAGTGGGCTGAATTTGACCAACAGCTCTACTCCAACCCAGACATCCTCACACCCGCCCGCGCCAGGATCGCCGCCGGCAAATTCGTCAAAGATAAAGACCTCGTCAAAGCCATGAAAGACCCCTGGATCGACAAGCAGATCGCCCGTGATGTCAACATGTACGCCAACACCGCCAAGGCCACCGGCAGCACAGCACTCCCCATGCTCGTCGCCCAATACGGCGCGATGAACGGCACACCCCAACACCCCCTTGACATCGACGACCTTTTAAGAGGCAAACGAAGACAGTAAGCCATTAGCGGTTAGCCATTAGCCATTAGCTTTTAGATTTCAGACCAATATCCAATACACGCTTGCGGTTTAGCGCTTACCCCGAACCCCAGACCCTATACCCCAGACCCCACCCCAACATGCCCACCACCCCCGCCAACATCAAGACCACCCTCATCGTCGGCATGGAGATCCACGTCGAACTCGCCACCCGCTCCAAGATGTGGACCAGCGCACCCAACGTCGCACACCGCGACTTCTTCGACGCTGAGCCCAACACACTCCTGGACCCCGTCGTCATCGGCATGCCCGGCACACTCCCCGTCATCAACGAACAAGCCATCGAAATGGCTGTCCGCGTCGGCCTCGCACTGGGCTGTCAGATCGCCAAAAAAACCAAGTGGGACCGCAAAAGCTATTACTACCCCGACCTCCCCAAGAACTACCAGATCAGCCAGTACGACCAACCGATCTGCGGCGAAGGGTCGTTGGATATTCCGGTAAACGGGAATGACGAAACATCGGGGGATTGTTCCAAGAGTAACTCGGGGGGCGACGACGACTCCGCAGAAGTACATACGATCCGCATCACACGCGCGCATCTTGAAGAAGACGCCGGCAAACTCATGCACGAAGCCCCCGGCGGCACACCCATCGACCACTCCATCGTCGACCTCAACCGGGCCGGCACACCGCTATTAGAAATCGTCACCGAACCCGACTTCCGCAGCGCCGACGAAGCCGTCACCTTCGGCCAAAAACTCCGACACATCTGCCGACACCTCGGCGTCACCGAGGGCGACATGCAACGCGGGCACATGCGCTTCGAGCCTAACATCAACGTCATCATCGAAAAAGACGGCGAAACCTATAAAACCCCCATCGTCGAAATCAAGAACCTCAACTCTTTCAAGGCTGTCCACGGCGCGATCACCCACGAATACCAACGCCAGATCGACGCCTGGCTCGAGGATGGCAAGGTCATGGGCGCACGCTCCAAGTCCACCCGTGGCTGGGATGACAACAAATCCATCACCACCCCACAACGCGAAAAAGAAGACGAGGATGAGTACCGCTACTTCCCCGACCCCGACCTGGTCACCGTCGCCATCGACGACGACTGGCTTAACCGCATCAAACAAACTGTCACCGAACTTCCCGACGCCAAACGCAGCCGCTACGTCAACGACTACAAACTCTCCCCCGTCGACGCCGGCTCACTCCTGGACGACCCCGGCCTGACAAACTTCTACGAATCCACCCTCGCCGTCGGCACCGACCCCAAACGCGCCGCCGCGATGCTCTTGAACTACGCCGCCAAGCTCGCCAACGAACGCAACCAGGCCGTCCACAACCTCGGCATCACCCCCGAACAAGTCAAAGGCATCGCCGACTTATCCAGCGCCGACAAAATCGGCTCCAGCGCCGCCGCCGAACTGTTTGCTCTCTGCTGCGATAGCGACGCCTCCGCCGAATCCCTCGCCGACAAGCACAGCCTCCTCCAGGTCTCCGACACCGGCGCACTGGAAGCCTTCGTCGATCAGGTTCTCGCGGACAGTAAAAACGCCAAAGCGATCGAGGATATCCGGGGGGGCAAAGACAAAGCCGTCGGCGCCCTCATGGGCCAGATCATGAAACTAAGCAAAGGTCAAGCCAATCCCAAGCTCGTGACGCAGATGATTATCGGAAAGGTGCGGGCTTGAATATCACCGTGAGGCGCAAAGATCACGAAAGAATACGGAGGTTATCCACAGATTGCGCAGATTACACAGATTACACAGATTAAGAATGGTAATCAGCCGAGGTAACGGCTTTTTCTAAATCGGTGTAATCTGCGCAATCTGCGGATACCTCTTCTCTTTTCCTTCTTCGTGCTCTTCGCGCCATCACGGTTAATTCTTTTACTCCACCACCTTCACCATAATCTTCCCCGCCGCGGCCAGTCCGAGTGTGACCGGTTCGCGGTTGTGTGGGCGGACGGTGATGGCGTCGGCGGAGGGGTTTTGTGATTCGACGGTGAAGTGGGTGCCGGGGGTCAGGCCGTGCTTATCGACGAACCGAAGGAACGCCGGCTCCTGGTCTCTGACGCGCGCGATCTGGGCTGTGGTATCCGGTGCGCAGTCGTTCAGCGGGGTGAGTTTTTCCTGACGTGGTGAGCCGGTCGGTGGGGGGATCGGGTCGCCGTGCGGGTCGGTGTCGGGATGGCCAAGCAGCGTGTCGATCTTTTCAAGCACCTTGTCGGAGATCGCGTGCTCCAACTCCTCTGCTTCGTCGTGGACCTCGGACCAGTCAAGCCCAAGGGTCTGCACTAAAAACAATTCGATCAACCGGTGTCGTCGAAGCACCTGCAGCGCCAGCCGTGTCCCCGCCTCGGTCAGCCGGACGCCTGCCCGGGGTTCATAGTCAGCCAGATTCGCATCCGCGAGCGTCTTCACCATCGACGTCGCCGTGCCCGGCGTCACCCCAACCGCCACAGCCAACCCACCCATCGGTGCCAACTCCCCGCCACGCTGGAGGAGGTAGATCTGTTTGAGATAATTTTCAACGGTAATGGTAGGCATGGGGTGGGGGGGCTAGGGTCTGGGGTTCAGGGTCTGGGGATCGGGGTTCGGATACCGGGTACCGGGGGTCGGAAAACGAGATCCTTCTTTAATAGCCCCCGGACTACGTCCGGGAGGCCGCCTCAGCCCCTCTTTTCAGTGCTAAAGGCTAATAGCTAGCGGCTAACGGCTCCAAAGCCCGCGGCTCAGGACTTGACATCGATCAAACATCATATATTGTATCATCGAAATGGCAACTTTGACTAATCAAAATCAAGGCTACCCCAGCCCCCCGTGGTGGCGGGTATTTGCATGGCTTTGGCATTGGTCGAGCCAGCGCCACCGCCGCGCCGTCGAAGACCTTCTCAAGCATGTTCACGCCTGCGAACGACGAGGTCAGGCCGCATCCGCCGAATCCGCAGCCGGTGCGATCGGCTGGTCGCCGCGCCGCGCGGTCAAGATCATCGCCTCCGTCGAAGCCCACGGCTACATCCGCTCGACCCCCCGTGGCTTGGAACTCACCGACGAGGGTACGCAACTGGCGATTAACGTGATCCGTGCCCATCGGTTGTGGGAGCGATACCTTGCGGACGAGGCCGGGATGCCGCTTACAAAAGTTCACGCCGAGGCCAACCGCAGGGAACACGACCGCGAGGGTGGCCGGGTCGATCGGCTGGACGCGGCGCTGGGTTATCCTCAATCCGACCCGCACGGCGACCCGATCCCCACAGCCGACGGCCGACTCGCAGAATTTGCCGGCACCCCCCTGATGACTTGGCAGATCGGCCAACCCGCACGCATCACACACATCGAAGACGAACCCGCCAGCGTCTTCGATCAGATCGCTGCAGTCGGATTATTGCCCGGTCAGATCATCACCGTAAAAGGCTCAACCCCCGAAGGTTTGCGCGTCGCATTCGATGGGCGTAAGAGCGTGCTCGCACCTGTCATCGCGGCAAACATTTTTGTCCAGGCGATTCCACAAGACGCGCCGGTGCCCGCCCCCGTCCGCAGCCTCGGCTCGTTGCAACAAGGCGGTGAAGCCGTCATCTTGGGCCTGGACCAGAGCCTGCGCGGTTTTCATCGACGCAGACTCCTGGACCTCGGCCTGACCCCCGGCACACCGATCCGCGCCGAGCGTATAAGCATGTTCCGTGATCCCAAAGCCTACCGTGTCCGCGGAAGCCTGATCGCGTTGCGCCGTGAGCAGGCCGACAAGGTGTTGATCGAGGACGGGACAACTCAAACTACAGTAGACGCGGAGGCCACACCATGAGCTGCGCAACCTGTGACACCTGCGGCATCACCGACGACATCGACCGCGATAAATTCGACGGCGTCGTCGCGCTCGCCGGTAACCCCAACACCGGCAAAAGCACCGTCTTCAACGCCTTGACCGGCCTGCGCCAACACACCGGCAACTGGCCTGGCAAAACAGTCGCCCGCGCTGAGGGCCGATTTACCCATGAAAACAAGACCTACAAGCTTGTGGATCTCCCGGGAACGTACTCGCTTTTATCCACCTCGGAAGACGAACAGATCGCCCGCGACTTCATCCTGTTTGGCCAGCCCGACTGCACCGTCGTCGTCGCCGACGCCACCTGTCTTGAGCGCAACCTCAACCTTGTGCTTCAAGTCCTGGAGATCAGTGACCGTGTGGTGGTCTGTGTGAACCTGATGGATGAAGCAAAGCGTAAGGGGATCACGATCAACGCCGAGCAGTTGGAGAACGACCTGGGTGTGCCGGTGGTGAAGACGACCGCGCGTTCCGGACGCGGCCTGTCGCAGCTTGTCAGTAAAGTCGTGGACGTGATCGAGGGGCGCACCTCGACCAACCCGCACCGCGTGGACCTCGGCGATGGTGTGGGTGACGCGATCAGCCAACTCATCCCCAAGATCCAAGAAATAGCGCCCGATCTGCCCAACGCACGGTGGGTAGCGATGCGACTACTCGACGGCGACTGGCGTATCCGTGAAGCGCTCCTCAACGGCGATCTGTCACAAATCACCCAGCGCCAACAAGCCCCGGTTGAATCGTTCAGCAAAAAGATGGCACTGGAAGGCTCGCAATAATGAAGCTCGACGGTTACGCACCCCGCCCCGTCGCCGACCTGCTCGATCAAGCCGAGCAGGCCAGGCACGCTTTGGGCGAAGGCTTCCGCGATCGTATCGTCGAGTCGATCTATAAAGACGCCACCGCCATCGCCAGCCGATCCGTCGAGCAAGGCGAACGCCGTAAATTCGATCTGGACCTGCTCGTAGACAAGGTCGTCCTCTCCCCGATCTTCGGCCTGCCGTTAATGATCGTCCTGCTGGGCCTGATCTTCTGGGCCACCATCGTCGGCGCGAATTACCCGTCACAGATGCTCGCCGACGGCCTGTTCTGGGTCGAGGCGCAGGGCAGCACGCTGTTTGATGCGTTAGGCGCGCCCTGGTGGCTGACCGGTTTCCTCTGGCACGGGGTCTACCGCGCCCTGGCGTGGGTGATCGCGGTGATGCTTCCGCCGATGATGATCTTCTTCCCCTGCTTCACCATCCTCGAAGACCTGGGCTACCTCCCCCGCGTCGCCTTCAACCTGGACTGGCTATTCAAGAAGGCCGGCGGACACGGCAAACAAGCCTTGACCATGAGCATGGGCTTCGGCTGCAACGCCGCAGGTATCATCGCATGCCGCGTCATCGACTCACCACGCGAACGCCTCATCGCCATCCTCACCAATAACTTCGTCCCCTGCAACGGCCGATACCCGACACTCATCCTCATCGCCGTCCTCTTCGTCGCCACAGGGTTCAGCCCCACGATAGCCTCCGCCGTCGCCGCAGGGACCGTACTGACCATCGTCATCCTCGGCGTCATCACCACCCTCATCGCCTCCGCCATCCTGTCGCGCACCGTCCTCAAAGGCGAAGCCTCCGCATTCACGCTCGAACTACCAAGCTACCGCAGACCCAACATCCCCCGGATCATCTACACCTCCCTGATCGACCGCACCTTCTTTGTGTTGATGCGCGCCATCACGACCGCCATCCCCGCCGGCGCGATCATCTGGCTGCTGGCCAATATTTCCGCCAACGGCGTGCCGTTGGCGACACACGTCTCCAACTTCCTGGACCCCTTCGCCTACATGTTCGGCCTCGACGGCGTTATCATCCTCGCCTACATCATCGCCATCCCTGCCAACGAGATCGTCGTACCCACCATGATTATGGTCTACCTCAGCCAGGGCGCGATGACCGAAGAAATCAGCCCCGAATCGCTGCGGACACTCCTCGTCGATCAGCACGGCTGGACCATGCTCACCGCCATCAACCTCATGCTCTTCTCACTCCTTCATAACCCCTGCGCCACCACCATCATCACCATGTGGAAAGAAACACGCAGCCTCCGATGGACCACACTCGGCGCGCTGGGCCCCCTGGTCATCGCCTTCGCCGTCTGCTTCCTCGTCGCTCAGGCCGCCCGGCTATTGGGTTGGGCGTAAGAGTAAAGCAGGAAACCTATTGAGTCGTTGGCCCAACGAGCCGTAGCCGTCAGGCTGCGGGTTCTGGTGGGGCTGAACCGTCCCCTTCTTTCTTATCCTGCTTTCCAAATTTAGCGTTCCCCTGTTGAAACCGTCCTGCTTTCCTGCTTTTCACATTTCTGTTATCCCATAGGGAACCCCGGCGTTTTTCAGGCGTCTGACTAACCCGGGCACACCGCCCGACATGGAGCACTTAAAATGAAACGATTAGGCTGGTTATCTCTGTTAGTCGTTCTGGCGCTACCCCCGGTTGTCCCCACCGCTCACGCCCGGGTCAAGCTCATCACCCTCCCCGTCCGCGAGCGCGTCGAGATCCAACTCGACCACGCCAGCGCAACCCTCGTCGAAGAAGAGCGCATCGTCCCGCTGGTCGCCGGCACCAACCAGGTCGACTTCTCCTGGGCCAACACACGCATCGACCCCGGCACCATCGTCTTCCGCGTGATCGGTTATGAAGGCGTTATCGAGGGCAAAGAGCCCGAGGTCAACGTCCTCAGCGTCAGCTACCCGCCCGGCGAAAACGCCCTTATCTGGGATGTCAATAGCACGCACTCCGGCCCGGTCCGCGTCCGCATCAGCTACCTCCTGGGCGGCCTCACCAAGAGCTTTAACTACCGCGCTGTCGCTGAAAACGACGAATCCACTCTCACCCTCTCGCGCTACATCCGTATCCAGAACTTCGCCAACGAACAGTACAACGACACGCAGATCCACGCCGGCCTCGGCGACAAATTTAGTAAGCCCATCGGGATCAACGAGACCCGCGAGATCCTCATCGAGAAAACCAAGGGCGTCCCCATCACCAAGACCTACACCTGCGACCTCGCACAGTTCGGCTACCTCGACGCAGCCAAGAAAAAACTACGCGTCCCCATGCACTACGTCCTCACCAACGACGACGAACACAAACTCGGAGGCGAGGCCATGCCCTACGGCAAGGTACGCATCTTCCAGAAAGACTCCACCGGCACCACCGCCTTCATCGGCGAAGACTGGGGCAACTTCACACCCATCGACGACAAAATGAAACTCTACCTCGGCACAGCCCAGGACGTCGTCGTCAAACGCACCATCGAACGGCGCGACCGCACCAAGGTCGGCGGCAACCTCTCACACTACGACGTGGTCGTGAAATACGAAATCGAAAACTTCAAAGACACACCCGTCACACTGAATATCGCCGAACAAATACAAAGCCTCCGCAACGAGGCCGGCTTCAACTCCGCACGACCCGCCGAGTGGGTCATCGGCAACCAGACCACGTTTGCCGGCAAACCCGACCCCGACGAGTCCAGCCAGCAACGCATCCTTTTTAGTGCCGAACTCCCCGCACGCAACGGCGACAAGGCCAAGAAAATCATCCACAAACTCCACCTCACCTTCCGCAACCAGTTCTAAATACACACCGACCTCCCCACGAAGCCCACGGTCGTAGACCGTGTGGCCGCGACAAGGACCAAGCCATGAAACACCTCCTCGCCTTCACCCTCACGCTCGCCGTTGTCTGCCCCTCCCTTGCACGCAACATCGACCTCTCCACCGTCCCGAAGCGCGACACCGTCCAACTCACCATCTACAACGCAGAGGACCTCACACTCGTCCGCGAGACGCGCATCATCACCTTCACCAAGGGCAACAACCCCCTGCAATTTTCCTGGGCCAACACACTCATCGACCCGACCTCCGTTGAGCTTCGCTTCCTCACCCGCCCCGACGAGCTGACCGTCCTGGACACCACCTACCCCCACGACAAACCCCAGATGCTCTACTGGAACGTCGCCAGCGAGTTCAGTGGCGAGGCCCGCGTCGAGATCACCTACTTCACCTCCGGCATCACCTGGTCCGCTAACTACACCGGCATCGCCGACCCCGACGAAAAAACCATGCGCCTCGAAGGCTTCGTCACCGTCACCAACAACTCCGGCGAAGACTACGAAAACGCACAGGTCCGCCTCGTCGTAGGCACCATCAACCTCGTCGAAAAAATCGCTCAACTCGCTCAACGCGGCATGATCAACCTGCCCTCATTGGCGGTCAGCGGCCGGCTTAGTAAGAGCTCCAGCCGTCAGCGAGCACTCAAAAGCATGGTCGCCGAGGCCGATATGTCCTACGCGAGGGCTGATGGTCTGGAAGAAAAAAAAGTCATCAAGCAAGGCCTAAGTGAATACTTCATCTTCACCATCGAAGGCACGGAAACAGTCCCCAACCGCTGGTCCAAAAAAATGCGCAGCTTCGACGCCGCAGACGCACCCATCAAGGTCCAGTACCGCTACCGCGCCAACCAATACGGCAACCAACTCGTCCGCATGTTCCTCCTCACCAACAACGAAGAATCAAGCCTCGGCCAAAGCCCTCTGCCCGACGGCATCGTCCGCCTCTTCCGCCAAAACGACACCGGCTCCCTTTCTTACCTCACCGCCCAACCCATCAAATACATCCCCATCGGTGACAAGATCGAGTTGAACCTGGGCGTTGATCCCAACGTCGTCTTCGACCTTGTAGACCTCCGTGTCTTCCGTGACAACATCTGGGGCACCATCCGCCCCAAGGTCCGCCGACAGTTCGACGCACCGGGGGTCCGTATCGAAGACCGTGGCCGGGTCGAGGGCTGGGACGAACACACCGTCTACGCCCAACGCATCCGTAATTACACCAACAAGCCCATCGACCTGCAGATCCGCCGAGCCTTCGGCGGGGACGCCACCTTCATCAACCAACTAAACGCCACCCGCCACGACTTCAACACCATCCAATACACCGCCCAGATCGCCCCCGGCCAAACCCGCGACATGAGGTACGAACTCATCCAACGGCAAGGCTCTAACCAAAAACAAAACCGCGTCCAACTCAAGGCCAGCAAGCCCGCCGACGTCCCCTGGCTGGATTGAACGCGAGTGGGTTCGTTAATGGAACACGCCCCGTAGCCCCGCCTTTCCAGGCGGGGCTTTTTCAGCCCCCCCCCCCAGCCTCAACACCCACCCCATAGCCCCGCCCGGGAGGGCGGGGTTTCCTAAACCGCACTGTTTTTCATAATCAACCACCTTCTTATCACCCCTCCCCACATTTCTCTGTGGCAAACCACACCATTCAGGCGATAAAAACCTTCACGCAGCCTCCACTGCGCGCGGCACGACATCAATTTCCTCAGACACGAAACGGGCTAACACAATGGCGACCAAGACCACCAAATCAACCAAAGCCACCGCAGACATCGGCGTATTCGGCCTGGGCGTGATGGGCCAAAACCTCATCCTAAATATCGCCGACCACGGCTACACCGTCTCCGCACACTCCGTCGCCTCTAAAGAAGTCACCGGCTTCGCCAAACGCATCAAACAAGACGCAGAACCCTCCGCCGACCGCGTCCTGGGGATCGCCAACCTCAAAGCCTTTGTTCAGTCCCTGAAGCGCCCGCGCAAGATCATCATCCTCGTCCCCGCCGGCAAAGTCACGGACCTGGTCATCGACAGCCTCACACCGCTACTACAAAAAGACGACATCATCATCGACTCCGGCAACGCACTTTGGACCGACACCATCCGACGTGAAAACACACTCGCCAAAAAGAACATCCACTTCGTCGGCAACGGCGTCTCCGGCGGCGAAACCGGCGCACGCTTTGGACCCTCGCTCATGATGGGCGGATCCAAACACGCATGGCGTTCACTTAAACCCATCTGGACCGCCATCGCCGCCAAGGTCGATCGTAAGACCGGCAAACCCTACGAAGACGCCTCACCCGGCAAACCCGTCAAGGGCGGCGAAGCATGCACCGCACACATCGGCCCAGACGGCGCAGGCCACTACGTCAAGATGGTCCACAACGGCATCGAATACATCGACATGCAGCTCATCTGCGAGGGCTACATGCTCATGAAAACAATCCTCGGCATGAAGCCCGACGAGATGAGCAAGGTCTTCACCCGCTGGAACAAGGGCGTCCTGGACAGCTTCCTTATCGAGATCACCGCCGACATCCTTCAGCAACGCGACCCCGCCAATAAGAAAAACTTCTTCGTCGATAAAGTCCTCGACACCGCCGGCCAAAAGGGCACCGGCAAATGGACCGCCATCAACGCACTGGACATGGGCATCCCCGCCAACGCCATCGCCGAAGCCGTCTTCGCACGCTGCATCTCTGCCATCAAGGATGAGAGAGTCATCGCCAGCAAAAAACTCAAAGGCCCACGCAAACGATACACCGGCTCCAAGCCCGTACTCGTCAAAGCCATCCACGACGCACTCTACTGCTCCAAAATATGCGCCTACGCCCAGGGCTTCCAACTCATGGCCGAGGCACAAAACGAATACAACTGGAAACTCAACTTCGGCAAGATCGCCAAGATCTTCCGTGGCGGCTGCATCATCCGTGCCGGCTTCCTACAGAAAATCACCGACGCCTACGAACGCAACCCCAAGCTACAAAACCTCATGCTCGACCCCTACTTCAAGAAAGCCCTGCACGACAGCCAACGCAACTGGCGCAAGGTCGTCGCCCTCGCCGCGGAGCTTGGCGTCCCCACACCCGCGTTCATGTCAGCCCTAAGCTACTTCGACGGCTACCGCACCGCCGTCCTCCCCGCGAACTTATTGCAAGCCCAACGCGACTACTTCGGCGCCCACACCTACGAACGCACCGACAAAAAACGCGGCCAGTTCTTCCACATAGACTGGCCCGAACCCGGACGCCCGCAGATAAAGATGTAAGGTTGTTTGTATTGCATAATCCGGACTATCAAGACCCCGCGATTTATATCGTGGGGCCTTTTTTTGCGATGTCACTGCTTGAGAAGTAATCTATTTACATGGCATTCTTTATCGCGGGGATTTTGCTGATCATCATGTTTGTTGTGGGGGCGGTACTCGCATACGGCGTTTTCTTTGCGGCCTGGGTGCCCGTGATATTCATCTTGAAGATCAAACGTAAATGGTATGCCACGGCCATTACGATCCCACTGGTTGGGCTGGTCTATCTTGTGGGGTTTATTGGGTATTGGCAATATAATACCAATTCCAATAATAACTCGTGCGCGTTAGGCGCATGTTAGGTTGCGCTCTTGCGTTCAGTTTGAGAGACTGGTTCTTTTACAAGGAGCTGGACGATCGACATCTCTCTACATCAAGACAGCGACGCGGCGGAA
>JAJRRS010000146.1 GCA_024279275.1 Planctomycetota bacterium
ACCACCACGCTCAACGCCACCGGCAGCATCAACATCAATGGCGGGTCCGCACTGCTGGGAACATTCGTCGATAACGGCGGCACGCTTAACTTCACGTCCGGGACGTTCGGGCACAACGGTAATGTCACCATCGGCGTAGGTGGCCCGGTCGGGTCCATCATCAATACGTCTACCAAGAGCCTGATCTTCGGCGGGACGATTACGGTCGATCCCGGCTCGTCGCTAAACGTCAACGGCGGGATACTTTCGGCTGGGTCAATCCAGAACCTCGGGGCATTGACTTTCACCAGCGGCATACTTGAATTGACAAGCGACGACCTGGAAGTGGATTTCGGCGGGCTGTTGAGCCGGACCCCGAGCGTCTTTGTCGGTCAGGATATTAAAGTGACCAACAGTGTGAATGTCTCCGGCGTCGGGCTGCTGACAATGAACGGCGGATCGATCACCGCTGGCACACTGAACAACAGCGGGATCGTCCAGATGAACAGCCTCTCGGCGTTGATCGACGGGGGGACGTTTATGAATGCCGGGACGCTCCGCGGGACCGGGCTGATTAATGCGTCGTTGAATAATACCGCCTCGGGCGTGGTTGATGTAAACACCTGGGATAACCTGATCTTTAACGGCACGGGCAATACCAATAATGGGCTGATCCAGAACCAGGGCGGGACGCTGCAATTCAACGGCGATCTCACGAACAACGCTGGCGGCACCCTCACCGCACGCGGTTCGTTGCGGCTGATCGGTGGATTGACCAATGATGGCAACCTCGCGTTCAGCACCGGGATCACGGACGTCTTCGGCAGCATCACCAACAGCGTAACCGGGCAGGTCAGTGTGGCGGGCGGTTCTACGAGTTCTTTCTTCGGGACGTTTGCTAATAGTGGCGACGTGTTCGTCGGGTTCGACAGCCGGGCGATCTTCTTTGGGGATGTGTCCGGGCCTGGCTCGTTCAGCGGGACCGGCGTGGTCGAATTCACCGGCGGGTTCAGCCCCGGCGCCAGCCCGGCGATCGTTTCCTTCGGCGGGGATGTGTCCCTGTCCGGTTCGGCCAACCTCCTGATCGAGTTGGGTGGACTGAATGCGGGCAGCGAGTTCGATCAGTTAGATATCGCGGGGGATCTGGTGTTGAACGGATCGCTGGATGTGTTATTGATCAATGCGTTCACTCCCGGCAACGGTGACAGCTTCGACATCCTTAATTGGGGTTCGCTGGCTGGCGGCTTCAGTGCGATAAACCTGCCGACGCCGGGCGGTGGGCTGAACTGGGACACGAGCAACCTCTTGATCGACGGGACACTTTCGGTCGTCTCGTCCGCCTTGGTCGGCGACCTTGATGGCGACGGGTTTGTTGGGATTAATGACTTGAATATCGTGCTGGGCAATTGGAACCAGAACGTCCCGCCCGCCAACCCGTTGGCCGACCCAAGCGGTGATGGGTTTGTTGGGATCGACGACTTGAATGCTGTGCTGGGCAACTGGAACGCGGGGACGCCGCCGGGGGCGGCATCAGGTCAGGGTAATTCATCTGTGCCTGAACCGGGCACGTTCGGATTGGTGGTGTTGGGCGGCTTGCTGCTGTCGGCACGGTCGCGGCGGGTTGGGACTGCGTCATAACATCCAAGCCAAACGCTTGAAATAGTTTTATTTTTGCACCCGTATGCCCGACCGGTTCGGGGGTGCTATGATCGTGGTCTATGAGTCCGCCCAGATCAAGCAGTCGAAAGTACCGAACCTACCGTGCGGATTTTGCGCAGAGGCGCGAGCATGGGGATGGCAAGGCGGGGAAGTCCGGGGGGGCCGGGGGTGGGCCTGACGGGGTGCCGCGGGGTCGGCAGTTGGGTAAGCGGCGAAGCCGGGGGTTTATGACGCTGTTTAGTAAGTTCGTCGAGCTGCTGCGCGGGCATCGGGCGGCGCTTGGGATGGCGGTGGTGACGTTGAGTATTTCGACACTGGTGGATCTGATTCCGCCGGTGGTCTCGAAGATCGCGATTGATAATGTGATTAACGGTTCGCCGTTCGGGGACGGGCTGCTTGGGCGTATAGGCGGGTGGCTGCCTTGGCTGGATGAGCCTAAGAAGCTGTTGATGTTCCTGTTTTTGGCGGTGGTGGCGATCAACGTGGGGTCGATCCTGATGCGGGTCTGGGGGCGGTGGCAGGCGACACGGATCTCGCACCGGGTGCGGGTCGAGATGCGGAGGCGTGTATTTAATCATGCGATCCGGCTGCCGTTACACCGTGTGTTTTCGTTGAAGTCAGGGGGGGCATCGAGCATCATCCGCGAGGATGCGGGGGGCGTGGGTGAGCTGGTGTTCTCGATGATGTACAACCCGGCGGGGGCGGTCATTCAACTGGTGGGTGTGTTCATCATTCTGGCGTACACGGAGTGGCGGCTGTTGTTGGGTGCGTTGATATTATTGCCGGTGGTTTTTCTGACGCATCGGATGTGGATCGGTCGTATCCGGCCGTTGTGGCGCGACATCCGTGCCACCCGGGCGCACATTGACAGCCGAGTGACCGAAGCGTTCGGCGGGGTGCGTGTGGTGCGGACGTTTGGGCGGGAGCGGACCGAGGGGACGAACTTCGCAACCGACACGCATTTTATGACCCGGCAGGAGCTGCTTGGCTGGTGGTGGAACCGGGCGATCGACATCATCTGGCGGATGCTGATCCCGGTGGCGCTGGCGGGCGTGTTGTGTTACGCGGGGGCACGGATCATCGACGACAACGCGGCGGTGGCGGCGGGGACACTTGCGCCGCACGATGCGCTGACGGTGGGCGATCTGTTTATGTTTCTTTGGTATTTAGCGAGCCTGCTGCAGCCGTTGGCGTTGCTGGCGTCGAGCGCGGCGGGGTTGCAGACATCGCTTGCGGGCCTGGATCGTGTGCTGGACCTGATGGAAGAGCCGTTAGAAAGCCCGACCACGCCGGGGGCGGTGACGTTGGACCCGATGCAGACACGGGGGCGGGTCGAGATGTCGGGGGTGACGTTTACCTATCCCAAGGCTCCGGTGCCGGCGCTCAGTGATATCAGTTTTACGGCTGAGCCGGGTCAGGTGGTGGCGTTGGTCGGGCCAAGCGGCGCGGGCAAGACGACGTTGTGCAACCTGATCGCGAGGTTTTATGACCCTGATACCGGGGCTGTCAGCCTCGATGGGCAAGACCTGCGCGGCATCCACGTCAACAGCTACCGGGCGATGCTTGCGATCGTTGAGCAGGATATTTTTCTGTTTGACGGGACGGTGGCGGACAATATTTCCTACGGCCGACGCGGCGCGACCGAGGGCCAGATTGCCGAGGCCGCCCGGCTCGCCAATGCACAAGAATTTATTGAGAATCTTCCCAAGGGTTACGGCACATGGATCGGCGAACGGGGTGTGAAACTCAGCGGCGGGCAACGCCAACGTCTGGCGATCGCAAGGGCGCTGCTGGCGGAGCCGCGCATCCTGATTCTCGACGAAGCCACCAGTAACCTGGACACGGAGAGCGAGCGTTTGATTCAGGCCAGCCTGCGTAACCTGATGGCCGACCGCACCAGCTTCGTGATTGCGCATCGGCTGAGCACGATCACCCATGCGGATCAGATACTGGTGATGGACCAGGGCCGAATTATTGAGCGTGGCCGACATGATGAGTTGATCGCGCGCAGCGGTCGGTATCGGCAGATGGTGCAGGTGCAGACGCACCCGCCTGAGCTTGGGCGCGAGGGTGATGAGGATGAAGATGCGGTGACTGATGAGGAAGTCGCTGGGGCGGCGAAGTCGTGACACACAAAAAATCACTAACCCGGGGGCCGCACAAGCTCGCGCTCTATCGTCGGGCGGTGCAGCACCCTTACGCCGAGGCCGCGTTCATGGACCGCGTATATCGGCACTACAACAAATCGACCGCCCCGCTGCTTCTGCGTGAAGACTTCGCGGGCAGTTGTGCGATCGCATCGGCGTGGGTTGCGATGGATGAGGAACATCAGGCGATGGCCATCGAATCGCATGGCCCGACCGTGCGATGGGCGCAACGTGATGCTGATCGGGAGTTGGGGGATCGTGTTAATGATTTGCATATTGTTCAGGCCGACGTGATGGCGGTGGATGGGCCGAGGGTTGATGTTACTTGTGCGTTGAACTTCAGCACGTTTATCTACCACGATCGGGCGTCGCTTAAGCAATACTTCAAGGCGGCGCGTCGCGGGCTGCGGCGGGATGGGTTGCTGGTGATCGATGCTTATGGGGGACCGGGTGCGATGCGGGTCGGCACACAGACACGCCCCGTCCCGGCCGACATCTCACCCGACCCGGCCCACAAGACGAGTCCTGCGATCCCGGGCTTCACCTACCACTGGGAGCAGCGGGCATTTGATCCAGTTACCCACCGCACCGAGTGTCGGATCCACTTTGAATTGGAAGGTGGCAAGCGGATCGACAGCGCGTTTATCTATCGGTGGCGGCTGTGGACTTTACCGGAGTTGATGGAAATCATGCTGGAGGCTGGGTTTAAGCGTGTGGAGGCGTGGTGTGATCGCTTTGATTCTGATGCGGGGACCAGCGATGGAGTCTACCGCATTACCCAAAAGATGCCCGCCCGGGAAGACTGGGTGGCGTACATAATCGGGGCCAAATAGCTCATATCCGGCTCGATTTGGGGGTTTTCCCGTGGGGATTTCAGGTGGGTTTTACCTTGCGTAAATCCGCTGCCTGACATACATTATTGGACCGCTAATTATTGGACCTCGGAGTTACAGGTCCAGGAGCATTAAAATATGTTGATCCTCATTGTTGCCGAAGGCCCGGACAAGGGCCGGATATACGAGTGGACGGATGACCAGACGGTGATCGTCGGTCGAGAGAGCAAGGACTTGCGTCTGAGCGACGGCAAAGCCTCGCGGCAGCACGCACGATTCAAGTGCGAAGGCGGCAAGTGGTACGTCCGCGATCTGGCGTCACGGCACGGCACATTCGTCAACAAAATCCGCACCGAGGGTAAGACCCCGCTGGCTGACGGCGATCGTGTGCAGATCGCACGGACACAGTTGGTTGTTGCGCGCGTCCCTGCTGAGCAGGCTGAGCGTGTCGCGCTGATCGGCGACCACAACACGCATGACCCGTCGAGGCAGAGCCTCCCAGGCTCTCGCCGGTTTATCCCGCGCGCAAGTACCGCGGCGGCGATGGCTGCGGCGGTATTCGCTGTCGGGTGCAGCGCGTGGCTCTACCAGAACACAACGGATGCGAACCTCAAACTTCGCGAAGATCTACTTGCATCGCAGGCGGGGATGACCGCAGAGTTAACTCAATCGCAACTCGCGGCCACGGATGCGCAGACGCGCGCCACGCAGGCGCAGTTGGCGATGGCGGATCGGACGGATGAGGTGCTCAGCGAGGTTCAGGCTCTGGGTGCCAGCAGCACACCGATGCTCAACGATATTCTCGCTTCCATCCAGGCGCAGGGCGGCGACATCGAGCAGCTTGGCGAGATCAGGCAGGCGTTGGTCGATATTCAGAGCACAAACCAGCCGACGCTTGACGCGATCCTGGCGCGTGTTGAATCGCAGTCGTCGCAGTGGATGACGCTGGCGGAGGTTCGTGACGTGATGATGCGCCAGCAGGCTGACACGGCGAGCCTGCTCCCGGAGTTGCAGTCTCTTGCGTTGGCGACGCGCGCCAACGAGCAGTCGCTTGATACCCTGCGGCAGGCGATCGAGCAGGTACAGGCCAGCCCGAATCTGGATGCGAAGGTGCTGGATCAGTTAGAAGCTACCGTGGCGGAACTGCGTGCCCGGCCGAGCATCGACCAGATCGCCGATGGGGTCCGTCAGGCTTTGGCGAAGGAACAGGGCAAGACCGATGCGTTGCTCAGCCAGATCGAAACCCGCCTCGCCGCAAGCCCCGATGTGCAGGAGTTGATCGCCCCGCTTCGCGAAGCGCTGACGTCGCAGGCGCAGGCAACCGAACAACTGGTCACCCAGGCGTTCGACCAGCAACGCACGCAGACCGACGAGCAGATCACGGAACTCAAAACGCTTATCCAATCGCAGTCGGGTGAAACGGCAACAGCGCTGCGTGATGTTGTCGAACAACTCGGCGATCACGGCGACCTGGACGCGGTCCTGGCCTCGGTCAAGCAGATTCAGGCAGGGTCAAATGATGCCGAGTCGATGGCGTTGCTGCGAGAACTCACCACGAAGCTCGAATCCGCCCCGACTACTGAGCAGCTCGCGGATGCGGTCGCCAAGGTGGTGACGGGTCAACTGGATTCGACCCGCCCGCTGTTGGAACAGATCGCAAGCTCGCTGGATGATTCAGCTAAGCAAAGCGAAGCCGGGCAGACCCTTCTGGAACAGGTCCGCTTGGCGTTGCTGGCACAGCAAGAGAACGATGCCCGGCTCGACCAGATCTATGACCTGTTGGCATCGGCCGACACCGGGACAGACAACGATGCGCTGCGGCAGGTGCTTAGAGAGATCCGCACCAAGTCGATCGCTGGGATGGATGAGTTGCGATCGACGATCCGTAGAGAGGTTCAGGCCGGCCTTAGCGAACACCGCCTAGCGGGGGTTCGTGACACACGAGCAGCACCCTCGCTTGCTCTGACGCTTCCGGACGTGGTTGAACCTGTGTCTGTATCGTCATACACCGCAGAGGTAGTCGCCCCGAGCACCCCCGGAGACATCGTCGCGATGGCGACCCCGCAAGGGCAAGACATCATCCGTGTGCAGCAGGACACGCCTAAGCAAGGCAACGCACTAACGGATGTCGAGCAGGCTTACCGCCTGGCATTTATGACCGGCAAACCCATCACGCTCGGCGGCGGCTCGGTCAATGCTCAGACCGGCAAAGCCACCATCGGCCGAACACTCGATCCCTCGGCCGCGAAAGCCGCGGGTATCACCGACTGGCGCGACTGGTATCTGATGGACGACTTCGCTGAGCGGATGCGCCTTCAGCAGCAGGCTGTGAAATATCACAACGGGCGGCAAGGCAACGGCATCATCGGCATCCCGGCCCGTGCGGCGGACTCCAACGACGGACGCGGCAGCGGCGGGTGATACGAATCCTTTTGTCACCCAACCAAGCGCGTGTCACTAAAACATATCTCGTTTCTCCGCGAGTGGAGCCTCGCATGGCAATGCGGGGTTGTATTCGGATTTGATGCAAAAGATTCCTGCACCCAGCCCCGCGTTTCCACGCGGGGTTAAGTACCTCATCCCGTGGGCAATCCCATTAAGCCAGGCCCGACAGTGTTGCGGCGCCGATGGCGGCGGCGAAGTTATCGGATTGGCCGACGGTGAGGGTCCATTTGGCGGGGGCGGCGTGGGTTAGTTTGTCGTTCACCATCGCGGTGATTTGGTCGAAGGCGGGGCTGAAGATTTCGACGGTGCCGCCGATCAGGACAAAGTGGTCGGGGCGGTAGATCGCCAGGAGGATGCGTATGCCGTTTGCCATTGCGCCCAGTGCGCGTTTCATGGTGGGGTGGTCGAAGCGGTCGTCTGAATCAAACGGGACGCCGTCGGCCTCGAGCGTGCGGAAGCCGATGTAGGCTTCCAGCGCGCCGCGTCCTGCACCGGGTGTGGCGGGTGCGTTGGGGTCGCCGCCACTGACATCCATGTGTCCGAAGTGTCCGCTGGTACCGCGTGTGATGATGACGGGTCGGCCGTCATCCAGGACCGCGCCACCGACACCTGTGCCTAGTGAGAGGTAGAGGGTGCGTCCGGGCATGGGGTTGCGTCGGTGTTCGCAGGCTGCGGCGGCGTTGGCATCCGTCGCCGCGGTGACGGGGACGCCTAGTTTGAGGGTTTCTTGAATCCAGTTGGGGATCGACACACCTGCCAGTGCGGGTACATTCGCCGCCATCTCCAACACACCGTTAGCATCCATCGGCCCAGCGATCGAGACGCCGACCGAAGACACCGCGCTGCGGTCTAGGCCCGACTGTTTCAACAGCTTCGCAAAGCTCGAAGCGATACTGCCGGATAGTTCATCGACCGACGGCATCTCGTGGGGATCGCCGCGCAGGGTCCACGGCTTGGCACCGTCATTGACCAGCGCTAACTTCACGCTCGCCCCGCCGATGTCGATGCCCAACGACCAACTGCCTGAGGCTGTAACTGATTGCATAAATCGTCCGAGTAAAACTTACTAAGGGGTGTCGATTCGTGTCGGGCTGAGGTTTAGTCTCGCTTCGGCTCGGCCAAGAGGAATCCGAAGACAAGCGCCATCGCCGCACCGACCGGTGCGTACCAAGGCCAGGCGATCGGGATTTTCTTTGGGGCACTAGCGGACATATCCCGCAGGAACGGGCCTTTTTTCTCGTTCACGATCATCTCACCAGCGTCATCGAGCAACGGTTCCTTGGTGATCGGGTGTACATAGTAAACAGGATCGGCATCGAGATCGCGGATCGGCTTGCCGGTGGCCTCGTCTTTAATCAGCGGGTACTCGATAACCACTTCGCCGGTCTTGTCGTCGTAGTGATGGAAGTAGCCCTTGAACGTAATGCTCATCACGATGGCGATCCCGGCGGCCAGCCAGACGGTCTTCATCAGCCGAGCATTGCGCAACGAATTGTCGGATGTTCTGACCGCCGAAACCAGCCAGGTCACAAGCAACAACCCCATCACACCACCACACGCCCAGTAGGCCCAGGGTTCGTGGAAACGAAGCGCGAAGACGGCCATCACGCTCAGCGGTGCGCTCCATACCAGGCCTCGACCGTTGATCTTAATTGGGAGCCACGCCAGCATGAACGCCGCGAACAAGCCGCCGATGATGTAGCTGGCCAAACCCAGTGCCAAGTCCAGGATAGGCACGTCCGTGGCTTCCTTGAAGGCGCTGACGACGAACGCTGCGATGCACAACGCGATACCCCAGAAAATAATCAGCCAGCGCGACACGGTCACGACGCGCTTGGCTTCGACCGGGTCGTTGGTGATCGCCTCGTGTTCCTGCTCCTTGGTCAGCCCCAGTTTGCGGGCGCGCATGGGGAGGTAGAGCGCCGATACCGTGGTCTGTGATAACGCCGCCAGGATCGAGGTCAGCGATGAGATCGCCGCAGCAAATATCCCCGCGATCACCAGGCCGGTGACGCCTACGGGCATCTGTTGAAGGATGAAGACCGGGAAGATCTTGTCGTTCTCTTTAGCAACCAGGAGCGCGGCTTCACCGGCGAGTTTTTCCGGGAAGGTGTAATAAAAGACAAACAACCCGATGCCGACCAGCAGCATCAGGGCCGCGACGGCCTCGGCGGCGTAGCTGGTGAGGATCGCGATCTGTGCGCCTTTTTTACCCTTGCAGGTAAACAGGCGTTGGGCCATTAATTGATCTGTGCCATACGCGCCGATGTTTCCCACGACGACAGCAAACCCCGCAGCGGCCAGGGTGTATTTTTCTGTTACATCGAAAGCTTTATCAAAATTAAACAACTCAAACTTATTGAACTGCGTGCCGATTTCATGATACTGGGCAAACCCGCCGGGCAGCGCCCACAGGATCACCCACAACGCCGCCAGGCCACCTGCTACGAATACGATGAAGAGCATCGCGTCGGTCCAGATCACGGTGGCTATCCCGCCGAGTATCGTCCAGAGGACCGCGATGATGCCGATGATGATGATCGCCGACGCCAGCGGGACCAGCCCGGTGTAGCCCTCTATCCAAGCGAGTTGCTCGGCCATGACCAGCGTGAGGACCAAGGCTGTGAGATAGACGCGAGCAGATTGCCCCAGCAGGCCGCCTAGGGTGAACAGGCCGGTGGTGACACCGCGGGCACCACTGCCCAGTTGATTGCCCATGTAGTCGTAGGGGCTGTATATACGTTTCTGGTAGTACGCTGGGATCAGCACCCAGGCGACGAAAACCCTAGAGGTCAGCCCGGCGATGATGCCCAGTTGCAGGTAAGTCATGTTCCCGGCAAAAGCAATCGCGGGCACGCCAACGAACGTCACCGCCGAGATGGCTGTGGCGATCATGGAGGCGGACACCGCGTACCAAGGGAGCTTGCCGCCGCCTCGGAAGAAGTCTTCCATGTTCTCCTGTTTGCCCGCGAGCTTGACGCCCAGGATGCTGACCAAGACCAGGTAGCCAATCAGCACGGCCCAATCGACCCCGGTGAGGCTGGGAAGTGAGCCGGCGGTGTCTGCGGTGGCAGCGAGGGTAGTCATCCAGGTCATCTGCGTTGTCTCCGGTGGGCTGGGGCCTGACAGGTCCATGAATCAGCATTGCCGGGCGACGTGGCCCGACCTGGAAGCGATATTTATATAATAATCGGTGCCTTGGCGAAAGGTTGGATCATGGATCCGCTGTCATAGGGTCTGAAGCAAGGCGCAGGTCGGCCAAACCCGGCTGGCAGAGATCGGCCGGGGGTAGCGTAGGCCTCACACGGATTTGGGGTGTCCGGTCGATGGGGTCAGCGATGAACGATGCTGGGATTGCCTCCAGACAGGCATCAATGATCACGCGGGGCACCGGATGATCGGCGGATCACCAGCTCGGCCCGGAGGGTCTCACTCTTGAGTAGGCATTCGTCGTCGTCCAGAAATTTGTACAGGTCTGAGATGGCGGCGTGGCCCAGGTGCGTCAGCGGCTGGCGCAGGGTGGTCAGCGGCGGGTTGAGGTGCGATGCACTTGGCGGGTCGTCTATCCCGACCACCGAAAGATCCTCGGGGACTTTTAATCCGATTGTCGAAGCGGCCTGGTACACCTCCAACGCCAGGTTGTACCCGCCTGCGAAGACGGCGGTGAGTCCCTTCTCGCTGAGCATCCGGTTGAGTTTGAGCTTGTCGTCTGAGCGCAGACTTGTGCCTTGCATCTCCACGATCGGACGGTCTTTCTCTTCGATACCCAAGGCTTTACACGCATGGATAAAACCTTTGTAAAGATCGTGATTATCGATGAATTGACAGCCGCCGATGAAGCAGCCGATGCGGCGATGCCCAAGGTGGTAGAGGTGGTTAACCGCCTTGGCTGTCAGGTCGTGGTTATCCGTGTAAATCGATGGGACGTTTTCATTTTCAGAACGTGCGCCCACCACCATGATCGGCACCTTGTTGGTGGCCTTCTCCAGCAGCGTTTCAAGTTGTTTTTCTGCGGGATCGATTAAGACATAGGCATGGACATCCTGACGGTTATCGACTTCGTCTCCCTGCAGCAGCAAGTCGATGCTGAACTCGACCGCAGCACGATGCATGCCTTCGAGGATCCCGCTGTGGTAGACACCCGAGAGGGTCACGTCCTGATGAAGCAGGACGCCGACACGGAGCTTTGGGCGAACATCCCGATGGTTTTCAACGACGTAGGTGCCTCGGCCACGGGTGCGCTCCAACAGACCCACCACGACCAGTTCCTGCAAGGCACGGTGGGCTGTCACCAGCGAGACCGACATCTGCCGGCTCAGTTCCTTGGTGCTGGGCATCCGCTTGCCGGGCTGGTAGTAGCCGCTGTCGATCGCCTCGGTCAACGCCTGTTTCACCGATTCGTAAAGCGGCTGACCTGGGACAGCAACGACCGGACCGATTTCTTTGTGTTGTGTCATCATAAGTATATACACCCAGTCACAGAGCCAGAAGCATGCCTCGGAAAACAACAGGTCCGCACACACGGGCCTCGCTAACAATCGACGTGCCTGAAGACCGGCCCGGGCTGAGTAAAAACAGCCCAATCGCCGATCGCGCCGCGGTACCGTACTGCGACGCATCGTATTATCCCATTATCGCAGCGGAGGCCTGCGATTGCAAGATAATTCCAATGCGATGCTGAATCCTGTCTCAACCGTTAGCCTAGATATATGTATGACTTACGGCTGTTAATCCGGAGCGATCTCGCCTGTTATGCACAGTGAAAGCACCTGGGGGCTAAATGCAACCGCATAGGGTGGACATAACAGCCGTGAATCGCACGGGCCGCCGCGTTGAACTATTCCTTAGCGGGGGCACGCACAGGCCCCAAGGCTTTCACCGCCAAACCGCCGCCAGCCCCGCCTTCAGGCACCAGGCTATACCGCTGGGGGTAGTTGTGATGCTTGAACATATTGGTGTGATGGATTTCGATGATGTGCGGCGAGGGTCCGTCGATCTCCGCCAGATCGGCCCCGACTTCGGCCACCACCGACTTGGTCTTCGGGTCGTAATGGGTGACGAGTCGTTTGCCATCGAGGGTGATGTTGATCGTCGAGCTGAGTGTGCGATCCCGTTCATGGCCCCACCAACCCTTGTCCAACCCATCATCCAGCACCGTGCTGATCCGCAGCGTGCCGTCGATCTGTTCGACCTTGGGTGTGCTCTGGGTCGGGCGACCGCCATAAGCGTACTCACACAGCCCCAGATAAATCGCATACGCCTCGCGCAGGTTGTAGTCCGCGTCGCGCAGCCGTTGCTCCTCGTCATAGTTCGAGAAGAACGACGACTCGCACAATAAGGCCGGCACGTTGCTCTGCCGAAGCACGCCGAACCCGCCGGGATACATCAACTGGTCACTCATCAAGGGCGAGGTGTGGGCCACATTCGTCCGCAACTGGGTGCCCAGATGGTGCGCGACATACCTGGCCACATCCAGCGACCGCTCGGACCAGTCCGCTTCGCCGTGATACCAGACGCTTGAGAAGTTCGCCGACTCTCGTGACGAGGCGTTGTGGTGCAGGCTGATGAAGAGGTCCGCGCCGGTGCCGCCGTCGGGGCGTGCAAGGTTATTCGCAACCTCAGCGCGGTCTTTAAGGCTCACGAACTCGTCGCCGTCACGGGTCAATGTGACAGAAGCCCCCGCATCAGTCAGCAGCCTTTCAAGAAGTTTGCCGACACGCCAGTTCATCTCGGCTTCACGCACGCCGGTCGGGCCGCGCTTAAAGCCCTTCTTGTGCGCCTGCCCGCCGTGGCCCGGGTCCAGGACGATCACCCAGCCCTGCAGGTGTTTCTCGGCGGGGTGGCGGGGGAGATCGAGTTTGCTGTGGCGCTTCCAGTCGGGGCGGTGGTCCAGTCGGCTCATCGCCTTATCTAACGAGGTGGGGCCGCAGCCGGTGAGCACGATAAGAGTCAGGCCCAGCATCCATACCCGCAAAAATTGCCGTGTCATCAAAAAGCTCCTGTCAATATAGATCGCATTGGTTCAATGTGTCTCGGGATGATATCTTGATTCACTGCTATGCTCGACTTCTCCGACCTCCCTTACCGGTTTTTTCCACCGAAGCGCAACGCGCTGGTCGCGTGGCTGATCGGGCAGAACAACCGCTGGCACCGCCTGCCCCGTGTCCTGAAGGTGGACCGTGTCGAGGTATCAGGGCTGGAGGGGTTGCGTTCCAAACTCAATCGTAGTGGGAGGAACAAAGATCGCATCTTGTTCCTGCCGAACCACCCGACCCACGCGGATGCTGCGGTCTTCATTGAAGCGATCCGTCAAGCGGGGTTTACCACGCAGATGATGGCGGCCTACGACGTGTTCCTGCGCAGCCGGTTCGATGCCTGGGTGATGCAGAAGATGGGGGCGTTCTCCGTGGACCGTGAAGGCAGCGACCAGCGCGCGATGAAACAGGCGGCGGCGGTCCTGACCCGTGGCAAGCACGCGCTGACGATCTTCCCCGAGGGCAACGTCTACCTGCGTAACGACCATGTGACGCCCTTCAATGACGGCGCGGCGTTCCTGGCGATACGAGCGGCGAAAGAATTAAGCAAGCACGACGTGCGCGTGATGGCGGTGCCGGTTTCGATCAAAGTGACCCATCTCTCCGATTGCCGGGCCGTTCTCGCAAAATTGCTGACTGACTTGGGTAACGCATTGGATTCGCCGACCAACCTACAGGACAACTCAACCTCCCCGCGAGAATCAATCGTGCGTATCGGCTCGGCTGGGATACGGCGGAACCTCGCCCAGCGTGGGCTTACACCGCCTAAGACAGACAACTTGGCCGAGTTGATCGAGTTCTCCGCCGGTGCGGTGCTTAGCGACCTGGAAGCGAAAATCGGCATCGAGCCAAAAGACGGCGATTCATTGATCGACCGTGTCCGTGCGGCCCGGCGGGTGATCCACGAGGTGCGTACCGATGAAGATCGACAGGCGGACCACGCTGCGGCGCTGACCTGGGCGGACCAGGCGATGCTGGCGTTTCGGGTCTGCAGCTACTTGCCGGACTACGTCGCCGAGCGCCCAACGCTGGATCGAGTGAGCGAGACAATAGAGAAGCTGGCGGAAGATGTGCGGGGCGCGATGATCGAACCGATCGCGTTACGCCGGGGGTTCGTCCGATTCAACGACCCGATCCCGCTGGGTGAATTTATCGCCAAAGGCAAACGCGGTCGGCAGGCGATCCGTGATCTGACCGCCGCGTGCGAGGCGTCTGTGCAGAACGGTGTCGATGAATTGAACGCGCAGAACCCGCACGCCGGGGGGATGATGTATGAGGATTTATGATTTGGGATTTATGATTGATGATGTGCCGTCATTGTTCGGGCCACTGTGTTGGAAGACCGATCAAGTGTGTTCGGAAAATCATCAATCATAAATCCCAAATCATAAATTACCCCCCCCCGCAGCGTCTTTATCCAGATACCACGTCAACTCGCCGTCGGTCGGCTGGATGCCGGTGATGGGCACATTGACGGGGTCCGGGCCGGATTTCATCTGCTCGGCCACACGTCGTAAGGCCTCGGTTTTCTTTGACCCGACACACAACACCGCTAACTGTCGCGCCGCATTCAATAACGGGTACGTCATCGTCACACGGTCCGGCGGGGTGACGTTGGGGCCTTCGTTCACGACGACCCAGCGGTCGGCCACATGAATCGCATCGGAGTTAGGGAACAGGCTGGCGGTGTGGCAGTCGCCGCCCATACCGAGCAATACGAAGTCCATGCGAGGTGCCCCCGGATTGGCTGCGGGGCCAACTCCCGAAAGTTCTCCAATACCAAACGCCTCACGCAGTTCCACCTCATACAGCCCGGCGGGGTCGTCCTTCATCACCCTCATCGGGTGGATTTGGCTGGGCGGGGTTGGGATACCTTCCAACAGCGACCCGCGCATGCTCTTGAAGTTGTTCAGGTCGTCGTCGTCGGGCACACGTCGTTCGTCCACAACCCAGATATGTGTCCGCTCCCAGGGGATCGATCGGAAGCGTGTGTCGATCAGCAGACGATGGTAGAAAGGCCAAGGCGTTGTCCCGCCGGAGAGCGCGATGTGGAACTCGCCGCGTTCGTCATCGGCCTTGAGTGCGAGTGAGGTGAAGACAAGTGCCAGGTCGTCGTAAAGATCGTCCACATCCGCCGCGACATGCACCTCACCGGGCAAGCTCAACCCGTGGTCCGCAGCCGGTTCGTTCAAGTCATAGGTCACACGTCCACTCCTAAACCTCGGTTCCCCTCCTCTTCCCCACATCATAAATCATAAGTCTCAGATCATAAATGCCTAGGGGTTATGCCAATACCGCCCGTCGCGCGCCATCATAATATCCGCAGCACTCGGCCCCCACGTCCCGGCGTTGTAGTTCGGCAGGTCTTCCTGCGGGTTCTCTTTCCAGTAATCCAACACAGGCTGCACCGCTTCCCAGGCGTTCTCGATCTCGTCGCGGTGCTTGAACAACGTCTGGTCGCCGCGCATCGTATCGTGCAGCAGCGTTGCGTAGCCGTCGGGCGGCTCGACCTTCCACTGCTCGACGTAGTTGAAGTCCATCAAGACATCCTTGATCTTCATCCCCAGGCCCGGCACCTTACCCTCGAACCTGATCGAAACGCCCGCGTCCGGCTGGATGCCGATCACGATCTGGTTGGCCTTGTGTTTTTTGGCCTCCTCGCGGAACAGGCAGTGCGGTGTGGGCTTGAAGTAGATGACGATTTCGGTCAGCTTCTTGGCCATCGCCTTGCCCGACCTTAGGTAGAACGGGACACCGCCCCACCGCCAGGTGTCGATGTTGAACTGCATGGCGGTGTAGGTATCGGTCTGGCTGTCGGGCGCGACGCCGTCGTTTTCACGGAAGCCGATAAGCGTCTCTCCTGCGATCGAGCCTGCGCCGTACTGACCGCGCACGGCGATGTTGGGGACATCCTCGGGCTTGGGGACACGCAGGGCCTTGAACACCTTGATCTTTTCCGTGCGGATGTCCTCGGCCTGCATCGACACAGGCGGCTCCATCGCCACCACCGACAAGACCTGCAGCAGATGGCTCTGCACCATGTCGCGCATCGCCCCGCCGTTAGGGCTGTCGTAGTAGCTGCCCCGGCCTTCCACGCCGACCGTCTCGCTGGCGGTGATCTGCACGTGGTCGATGTACTGCCTGTTCCACAACGGCTCGAAGATACTATTCGCAAAACGCAACACCATCAGGTTCTGCACCAGCTCCTTGCCCAGGTAATGATCGATCCGGTAGGTCGATGCCTCGTCAAATACACTTGCGACGGTGTTGTTCAGATGCACCGCCGATTCGGGGTCGGCACCGAACGGTTTTTCGATCACGATCCGTTGCCAGGGCTTGTCGCCCACGATGCTGCAGAACTTCCGCCCCTCGGTGACCAGGTCGCTGGCCCCGATCTGCTGGATGATCGGCTCGAAGAACTGCGGTGCCATCGACAGATAAAAAAGCAGGTTCCGCCCCGTGCCGTGGTCCTCGGCAAGCGACCCGACCCGCGCCTGGATCCCCGCCCAGTCGTCGCCCTTAGTCGAGTCGGCGGCGTGGTAATGCACCTTCTTGGCAAACTCTTTCCACTTGGCCTCGTCCGTGTAGCTCTTCTTGGAGAACTCATACATCGCATCCCGGAACTCATCATCCGAAAACTTGGACCGGGCGATCCCCAGCACCGCAAAATTCTTCGGAGCCATCCCGGTGTCCCAGAGGTGGTACAAGGCCGGGATCAGCTTGCGTTTGGTCAGGTCGCCGGAGGCGCCGAAGATCACGATCAGACAGTCAGAGGCGTGGTTGTTGTTGGGCATAAGCTATATATAAGCATAAAACACCCGCTTAGGGCAAACAGAGGCGGGCGGGTGTGTATAACTGTCCGGGGCGAATGAACTTCACCAAGTCCGTATGAATGAGGCCTGGTGGTATTGGATCCTGCGGGTTAGTGTTCCCCATCTCAAGACACGATCCATAACTGGTACAGATTCGAAAACGCCCAATAGACTAAACCCACTGACAGGACAACGGCCCAGAGATAGTAAGCGATCGTGAACCAACGACTCAACTTTTTTTCTGCCTTGAACACACCCGGAATGCCATAGACTAATATCAACCAGGCAAATACAAGTGATACTGCGCCGGAAGCACCGTACACGATCGATCCTACTATTTGAGTGATTACAACCGGAGGCGAAGGGATATCAATCCCCATCGTCGGCAAGAATATCAATACCGGAATACCAAGGATTAGGAATATAAAGCCGATCAACGCAGTACCACCGGACACTATCTTCTTAATGCGTGGTTGTTTCATGCTGTACCCGTAACGCCCCCGCTGTTGATCGCCACGCTCACGACCATCAGGTCGGCGGGGTTGACGCCGGCGAGGCGGGCGGCTTGGCCGAGGGTTGTGGGGCGGAACTTGTTGAGTGTGATGGCTGCTTCGGTGCGTAGGCCGGGCAGTGCGGTGTAATCTAATTCCGGGGGCAGGGGTGCGGCTTCCTGGTTGGCGAGCTGGTCGATCTGTTTTTGTTGGCGGTGGATGTAGCCTGCGTAGCGGATGTTGGCGAGGAAGGCGTCCACGACCCGGCGGTCGCGGGCCAGGTCGGGCAGCGGGTCGCCGTTGAGTTGGGCGAGTAGTGCATCCGTGTCGATTTCCTGGCGGGCGACCCAGCGCGACATCGGGTGGCCATCGACGCTGCCGGTGTCAATGGTTGCTTGCAGAGCGGCGTGCGCTTCTCGCTTGGCCTGGAACAAATCCCATCGCGCATCATCGATCAACCCCAACTCACGAGCCAACGGCGTAAGCCGTTGGTCCGCATTATCCGCCCGCAACAGCAACCTGTACTCCGCCCGACTCGTAAACATCCGGTACGGCTCACGCGGGGTCTTGGTCACCAGGTCGTCCATCATCACACCGATGTACGCCTGGTCACGACGCAGGTGGACCATTTCGTCACCCCGACTGAATTGCACGGCATTAACCGCGGCGATCAACCCCTGCCCGGCGGCCTCTTCGTAGCCGCTTGTGCCGTTGATCTGACCTGCTAAAAATAATCCGGGGATACGCTTGGTCATGCAGGTCGCGTCGATCTGGTGGGGCCAGACCATGTCGTATTCGACGGCGTAGCCGTGGCGGAGGATGACGGCGTTTTCGCAGCCGGGCATCATACGGACGAGTTGTTCCTGCACATCCGCAGGCAGCGAGGTGCTGATCCCGTTGCAGTAGACCTCGTTGGTTTCGAGCGATTCGGGTTCGAGGAAAACGTGGTGGGAGTTGCGGTCGGCGAAGCGCACAACTTTATCTTCGATCGATGGGCAGTAGCGTGGGCCGGTGGTTTGTATCTGGCCGTTGTACATCGGGGCGCGGTCGAGGTTGGCGCGGATCAGGTCGTGGCACTCTGCGGTGGTGTGTGTGATCCAGCAGGGTTTTTGTTCGAGGATGGGGAAGCGGTCGGTGGATGACGGTGGCGAACCGGGGGCGGGGGTCATCTCGCTGAACGGGGTTGGCACATCGTCGCCGGGTTGCAGTTCGAGGTTGTCGAAGTCGATGGACTCGGCGGCGAGGCGTGGGGGCGTGCCGGTCTTGAGTCGGCCAAGCTCCAAGCCGAGTCTGGTTAAGGCGGCACTGATCCCGACCGAGGGTGCTTCACCGACTCTGCCGCCGGGGGTTTGTGATGGGCCGGTGTGCATCAGGCCGCGCATGAATGTGCCGGTGGTGAGGATGGTTGCGCTGCTTCGCAAGGGCTGCGCGGGTCTGGGGTCTGGGGTCTGGGGTAGGTAAAGCACACCGACGCAATGGCCATCTTCGATGATGAAGTCCTGGACTGAGCCGGTGAGGATGTCAAGGTTTGGGCGGGTAGCGAGGAGGCGTTGGACTTCCCGGGCGTAGGCGTACTTGTCGCTCTGGCAGCGCGGGCCACGGACGGCTGGGCCTTTGCTGATATTAAGGATGCGGAACTGGATCCCGGTCGCGTCGGCGGCCAGGCCCATCAGCCCCCCCATCGCGTCGATCTCCCGGACCATCTGCCCCTTGGCCAGACCGCCGATCGCGGGGTTGCAACTCATGGCACCGATCTTGGATGGGTCCATGGTGACGAGAACCACACGTCCTTTTGCCCCCCCACTGCTGTCGAACTGGGGGCGCAGCCTGTTCGCCGCCGCCCACGCCGCTTCCGCGCCCGCGTGGCCGCCGCCGATGACGATCAGGTTGTATAAGGGTTTCGCCGCCATCACGGGATTATACCCCGTATAAAGCCGGCGATGGTATCGCCGGTCCGGTGTTTTGGGGTTCGGCATATGTCGATATTTTCACAACATCAGGGCACTATGTGGAACCGCAGACCCACAACGCCAAAAAACTGCAGGCCCGCGATACCAGAACCGCAGACCCGCGATACCATCGCGGGCTTTATAATGAGGGGATGGGAAATACACTGGGGTGTCATGTTGTTTTGTCGGCGTATGGGCAGTGGTTGCCCGGGGATGCACGGGGGCACTGGTCCAGTGCGTGGGACGAACAACTGGGTTTCATCCAACCGCATCAACTGCATGACGGCGACCCGGTACGACACCGCATAGCCCGTGAACGTATGAAGCAACGAGCAACGCGATTCGATGGTTCGATGATGAACGCGATTGCGGTTGCGCTGGGCCGATGTGTCACCGAATCGGACTGGCAACTGGCTGCGATGACCCTCGAGCCGACGCACGCGCATCTGTTAATCACACACTGCGGCAAGCCGATCGAAAACACCGTCAAGTGGATCAAGCAACGCACGACGCGGGCGGTGCATGAATCAACGTCGTATGTCGGGCCGGTCTGGTGTGAAGGCAGTTGGCGCACGTTTGTATTCGATGGGCCGCAATGGAACAACACCATGCGGTATATCCAGAGGCACAACGAACGGCGGGGGTTGACGGCGACGCCGTATGATTTTGTTACGCCGATTGTGTTGTGATGAAATCGTGACGTCGATGTACGTCGGCAGGGAAGACCCGCGATGCCATGAAATCACAGACCCGCGATACCATCGCGGGCTTTGTAAAGCCGGCGATGGTATCGCCGGTCTTGTTCCACGTCGGGCAACGGGGGCGTACTACCCACACCGGGGGCCACACCGGGGCCGGGGGGTCATCCCGGGCGGGTCATGCGGTCGTAGTCCATCAGTTCGTCGAGGCGTTCGGCGGGCATGAGGTTTTGCTCGCTGACGATCTGCTTGATGGTCTTGCCTTCCTTGTGGGCCTGCTTGGCCAACGCGGAACACTTGTCGTAGCCGATCTCGGGGGCGAGTGCGGTGATGGTCATCAGGGAGGACTCAAGAAGTTCGGTGCAGCGGGCTTCGTTGACTTCCAGATCGACCAGCAGCTTGTCGACGAAGACGTTGCTGACGTTGGCCAGGAGTGAAACCGATTCGAGGAAGGCGTCGATCATGACGGGCATGGCGACGTTTAGCTCGAACAGTGATCCGACGCCGCCCATCCCGGCCATGGTGACGGTGGCGTCGTTGCCGATGACGCGGCAGGCGACCTGCATGACGGATTCGCACATCACGGGGTTGACCTTGCCGGGCATGATGGATGAGCCGGGCTGGATAGCGGGGAGGTTGAGTTCACCGATCCCGCAACGTGGGCCGGAGCCGAGGTGGCGGATGTCGTTGGCGATTTTGGAGAGGGAGACGGCGATGGTTTTTAGGTGGCCGTGAGCGGAGACGAAAGAGTCTTTGGCCGCTTGGGCTTCGGGGTGATCCTTGGCCTCGGCAAACGCAACATCGAGCCGATCCGACAGGACTTTGCATACGCGCTCGGCGAAGCCGGTGAAGGTGTTGATCCCGGTGCCGACAGCGGTGCCGCCGATCGGCATGTTGACCAGCATTTCTTTATGCGCCCAACCGGCGCGGTCGGCTGCGATCTTTACCTGGTGTGCGTAGCCGGAGAACACCTGCCCGACACGGATGGGTGTGGCATCCATGAGGTGGGTTCGGCCGATCTTGACGATGGAATCCCATTGCTCGGCTTTGTCGGCAAGACCTTTGTGCAGCCGTGCGAGAGCGGGGAGTAGTTGTTGGCCGACCCCAAGCGTCCCGGCAATGTGCATCGCGGTGGGGAAGGTGTCGTTGGAGGACTGGCCCATGTTGACGTGGTCGTTGGGGTGGACGCTGGCGTTGGGATCGCTAAGCCGTAAGCGGCGGGTGGCGAGGTTGGCGATGACCTCGTTGGCGTTCATGTTGGTGCTGGTGCCGGAGCCGGTCTGGTAGACGTCGACGGGGAAGTGGGCGTCGTGCATCCCGGAAGCTACTTCATCAGCAGCGGCGATGATGGCGTCTGCGAGTTTCTTGTCTAGTTTGCCCAGGTCCAGATTGGCTTGCGCGCAGGCGGCTTTTAGGTGGCCAAACGCGTGGATGATGGCTGGGGGGAGCGGGCGGTTGGCGATGGGGAAGTTGGCGACGGCCCGGGCGGTCGAGGCACCATAAAGCGCGTCGATTGGGACGGGCATCTCGCCCATGGAGTCTTTTTCGATGCGGGTTTTTGCAGGCATGGTGTGGTCCTAAATACATCCATCATCGGATACACCGGACTCTACACGAATCGGACGGGCGTGCAACGTGGGAGAATGGGGATGGCAGTTAAAACGATGTCTAAGGAAGTCTGGGACTGAGGGGCGCAATAAAAAGCCCGGCCAAGGCCTGCTGGCCATGACCGGGCTTTGGGGGTGTTTGGGGTGGTGGTGAAACGTGTGGGGACTAAGCAACCTGGCGGTCGTCGTCGGTGTTGGCTTGGGGGTTACTCTGCCCGGGGATTGGTTGGGCCTCGTTGCGGGTGCCGACCAGTTTGGCGGTTTTTTTGCCCATGCGGGTGGCCATCTCTTGCAGCGGGGTTGCGAGTTTGCTGGTGTTGACGACCGGTGGCTCGGTGGTGGCGACTTGGGGTGTCGGGTCACGGCGGATCACACTGCGGACACTCTTGCCGACGTCTGCGATCTGGCCGAGTTCCTCGATGGCTTGACGGCGAAGCGGGACGATGATGTTCTCGACTTCCTGGCGGACCCGGTCCATGTGCTCGCTGAGTTCGCGTTCGGCGTCCCGTGCGGCGGACACGGCCTTGGGCGAAAGCTCGGCGACACGCTTGCTTAGCTGGTCTTCGATCAACTGAACCATCGACTGCGCATTTTCACGGAGCTGGCTTAGGCGTTCGCTGGTTTGTTTTCCGATCACTTCAATAGCCTGCTGCGCCTGTGGCTCGATCCCCTTGAGTTTGCGGGTGAGTTGCTGTTCGATCAGGTCGACCATGCTCTGGCTTGAGACGCACAGGTCCTGCACACGCTGCTTCATATTCTGCTGGGTGGCATGGATGGTGTCTTGAGCCTGGGTTTCCAGCACCTGCTTCTGCTTATCCAGTGCGGCCTGGGTGTCGCGGCGGAAGGCGTCCCAGTGGGCCTTGGCCTTGGTCGATAGCTCGGCCTCGGCGGTCTGGGAGAATTCGTCGGCGAGGTTGCGGTGGCTGGAAAGCGCGTCTTCAAGCCTGGCCTTGAACGGATCGGTGATCGCGTCGGCTCGGCTCATCGCTTCGACGACGTGCTCGCGCATGCTGTGTTCGATGGCGCGGGCGACCTCGGAGGCTTTCTGGTCGGCCTTCGCGGCGATGCCCTGTGACTCGGCTTCGATTTTGAGGTTGGCCTGCAGCGCCTCGGCGTGGCTCTGGTCAAGTGACGCGGTGAGTTGGCCGTGCAGTTGTTGTGCGGTGTCTTGGGCACGGGCCTCGGCTTTGGATATGACCGTGTCGATGCATTCGGCGGCGGTGTCGGCTGCCTTGTGGATACTTTCAGCGATCGATTTTTCGATCTGTTCCTGCTGCTGTGCCAGCAAACGTTTGGTCAGCCCCGCTGCCTGGTCGTCCAGGTCAACGATCAGCTTGGCCTGCTTGTCCAGCATGAAGTCCTGCAGTTGTTTATTCATCGTCTGCTCGCGTTGGTCAAGCGCCTGCTGTTGTTCCTGGAAGCGTCGGGTCAGTAGTTCTTCCTGTTCGCGGAGGCGTTTGTCCAGCAGGCCATCAAGCGTCTGCCCGGCCCGATGGGTCATCGAATCGAGTTGCAGTTCGATGATGCCCTCTGCCTGGTCAGTCAAACCGTTGAGCCGATCGTCAAGCGATTTGAGTGCATCGTTGACGGTGGCGATCTGCTCGTGTGCATCTGAGATGACGGCGTTGAGGGTTTCGCGGGTGGGTTCAAGGGTTTTCTGCGCCTGGGTGGGGAGGGCTTCGAGTTTTTCCTGGATCGTGTTGTCGGCGGCTTCGATCATCTGCTGGACACGCTGGCCGCAGTCGGTGGCGTGGTTTTCGAGTTGGCCGAAGATCGGATCGATCAGCTTTTGCGCTTCGTCACGGGCACGGCCCGCTGCGGCCGCGAGTCGGGCGTCGATATCGGTGAAAGTTTTTTCGATCTCACGGCGAGCCTCGCGCAGCTGTTCCTGGCCGGTGGTCTGTGCGTGGCGGTATTCGCCGAGCCGGTCGGCGGTGTTGTCGCCCAGCAGGTTCAGTTGTGAGCGGGCATCGGAAACGATCTGCTCCATCGCGGCCTGCACGGTCTGCCTGGCGGCGGTGAGTTCGGGCTTGAACGAGCGGGCCTGGCTGATCTGGTTATTAAGTTGCTCGGCCAGTTCGTGCACACCCTCGCGGATCTGGTCGACCTGGTAGGCGCGCTTTTCCAGCAGTGTTTCGTCGTGGCGAAGCTGCTCGTAGCGGTTGCGTACGGCGTCGTCGATGGCGCGGACCTTGCCGGTGAGCCGGGCGATCTCCTCGGCGGGTGGGACGATGCCCATCGTGCCGAACCGTGTCTCACAGTCTTTGAGCAGTCGCAGCAGACGCAGCCTTTCGTCCTTGACTCGATCGAGTATCGATTGAAGCTCGGCGGAAGCGCCTTGGGTGCCGTAAGGGGAACCGGGGGTACCGGGGGTACTTGCGGGGAATGGTTGGCCTTGGGTGTATTCCTCACTCACGGGAGCGCTCCTATGACAGACGGGTCGAGACAGATCTATAGCGGTCCGCGGTCGGACCGGCCTGAGGATCATCGGCGAGGTGGTGGTATCGAGTAGAAACCGTGGGCATGTCGCAGTTATCGGAATGCCACTAGATGAGAGCAATGAAGCCTCAGGCGTTACACTGCGCAGACAGAAAGCGATCGGTATTACACTTGGAAAGGGCGGACCTTGGGTTTGTTTCAGATCATCGCGGTGCTGCTGACATTGACAGCGTTGATGGCCTATATCAACCACCGGTTTCTGCATTTGCCCCAGGCCATCGGGCTGATGGTGTTATCGTTGGCGTTTTCGTTAGGGCTTATCGGACTGGCGATGTTTGTGCCTCAGGTCGATGACCAGGCCCGGCGGGTGCTGGATCAGATTGATTTTGATGCGGCGCTGCTGAACGGGATGCTGGGGTTCATGCTGTTCGCTGGGGCGTTGCATGTTGATATGGGTCGGCTGTGGTCGCAGAAGTGGCCGGTCGCGTTGCTGGCGACACTGGGGGTGGTGGTTTCGACCGGGTTGGTTGCGTTGATGACCTGGTGTTTGTTCAGGCTGCTTGGGCTGGACATGCCTGTAATTTATTGCCTGCTGTTTGGGGCGCTGATCTCGCCGACCGACCCGATCGCGGTGCTGGCGATTCTCAAGACGCTGGGCGTGCCTAAGAACCTGGAAACCAAGATCGCAGGCGAGTCGCTATTTAATGATGGCGTGGGCGTGGTGGTATTTCTTGCACTGATGGGTGTCGCGGGGTTCGGCGGGCATGGGCATGATCAAAAAGCCACCGCATTGATGATACCGGCGCATGTCGATGTCGCTGCCGCTGGTCATGTTGATGTTACCGCCCCACCGACACACGCTGAGACTGAAATAACAGGAGAATCACAGCAGGCCGGCGGCATCGAGCCAGGTGAGGTTGCGGTGCTGTTCGCCAAGGAAGTCCTCGGCGGGGCAGTGTTCGGCCTGATGATCGGGGGGCTGGCGTTCTTCATGCTGCGTAGCGTGGACAACTACCAGGTCGAGGTGCTGATCTCTCTGGCGTTGGTCGCAGGCGGGTATGCGATGGCGGCGACGTTGGGGTTGTCTGGGCCGATCGCGATGGTGGTCAGCGGATTGCTGATCGGGAACCACGGCCGAGCGCACGCGATGTCGGATACCACCCGGGAACACCTGGACACTTTCTGGGAACTGATCGACGAGGTACTCAACGCGGTGCTTTTTGTGTTGATCGGGCTGGAGGTGCTGGTGCTGACCTTCGACACGATCAATCTTGAGGCTGGGCTGCTGGCGATCCCGATGGTGCTGTTTGCCCGGCTGATCGCTGTGAGCCTGCCGATGTCCATGCTCAAACGGTTCCACGAGTTCACGCCCCACGCGATCAAGGTGCTGACCTGGGGCGGGCTGCGGGGCGGGATATCCGTGGCGTTGGCGCTGTCGCTTAAAGAAAGCCTGGGCAACGAGGCCCCTGAAAGCTTCCAGGCGATCTTGTTTATGACGTATGCCGTGGTCGTGTTCTCGATCGTCGTGCAGGGGCTGACCATGCCGAGGCTGTTGAAGCGGCTCAACCTAAGCTCTAATTGACTGTAATATGATGTTTTTACTGTAATTATTTGTTTTACAACCGGTCGCCGTAACACTCTGTGCCTACGCCGACAGGTTTGCTATAGAGTAGATAACCCGCTACAAATTGCATCCAATAACGTCGTATTCTCAGGTCTGACAGCCTGATTGAAACTTACCCACCCCCCCGCCCGGCCCGGCTTTGGCGATTACGCCGCCGGCGAACACCAGGCGAAAATTGATCTAAATCATTAGGACATAACAAGATGGCGAAACGCAAAGACAGCGGTAACTATTTTTTCACCAGCGAGTCGGTCTCGATGGGCCACCCGGACAAGGTATCGGATCAGATCTCTGACGCGATTCTCGACAGCCTGCTGGCGGTGGATCCCGACGCCCGGGTCGCTTGCGAGACTTTCTGCACCACCGGCCTGGTCGTCGTTGGCGGGGAAATCACGGTCCACAATAAGAAGGCTATTGAAGTCCTCAATGACGCTGAGATCACCGTCCGCAAGACGATCCGCGACATCGGATACACCGGCGATCTGGGGATGAAATTTGATGCCGACTCCTGCGGGGTGATGCGCACGATGCACTCGCAGTCGGCGGACATCAGCCAGGGCGTGACCGCTGGCAAAGGTCTGCATAAGGAACAGGGCGCTGGAGACCAAGGCTTGATGTTTGGCTACGCATGCAGCGAAACGCCCAGCCTGATGCCCCTGCCAATTGATATTTCTCACAAGCTCGTCGCACAGCACGCAAAAATCCGCCAGACCAACAAGGTCAAGGGCCTGCGCCCCGACGCCAAGAGCCAGGTCACGGTCGAGTACGACAAGAACCACAAGCCCGTGCGCATCGACACGATCGTTCTCTCCACCCAGCACGCCCCGATGTGGAACGGCAAGGCCAAGCAGGCGCTGCTCAAAAAGGCGGTGATCAAGCACATCATCGAGCCTTGCATGCCGAAGAAACTCTACGACCCCAAGAACGTCACGATCCACGTCAACCCGACGGGCCAGTTCGAGGTCGGCGGGCCTCACGGCGATGTCGGGCTGACCGGACGGAAGATCATCGTCGATACCTACGGCGGTCGCGGCCGGCACGGCGGCGGTGCGTCTTCGGGTAAAGACCCCTCCAAGGTTGACCGATCGGCTGCTTACATGGCCCGATATATCGCCAAGAACATCGTCGCCGCCGGGCTGGCGGAGATTTGTGAAGTCCAGTTGTCTTATGCGATCGGGGTCGCTCAGCCCACCAGCGTCCACGTTGAGACTTTTGAGACCGGTAAGATCGACGAATCCACGATCAGCCGGCTCGTCCGAGAACACTTCCCATTGACCCCGATGAGGATCATCAAACATCTGGGCCTGCGCAAGCCGATCTACTTAAAGACAGCCGCCCATGGGCACTTCGGGCGTAAGCCCGGGGCCGACGGCAGCTTCTCCTGGGAAAAAACCGACCGCGCTGCCCGGCTCAAAAAGGCCGCAGGCCTGTGACCCGGCAAAGCGGTAAGACAACCCACGACTTTTTAATCGTGGGATAACAATTAGGAGACCCGCAAGGAAGGTCGCAGCGTACCAAGTCTACGTTCCCTCCTACGCGGACCTATGCAGACAAAAAAAGGCATCCCGGTATCACCAGGCGTCGCCATAGCCCCGGCGATGGTGCTGGACGGCGAAGACCAGCCGATCCAGCGCAGGACTGTTGCGCCCAATCAAGTCCCCAAAGAACTCGGTCGCCTGGACGACGCGCTCAAAGCGTCCACCGACGAAGTCCTTGAACTCAAAGACAAGACCACCGCCAGAGTCGGCCCGGAGCTTGCTGCGATCTTCGGCTTCCACGTCGGCATGCTCACCGACAAGACCCTCGTGAGCGAGTTCCGCTCGGCGATAGAGAACCAGCGTGTCACCGCCGAGTTCGCGGTCTATTCCGTACTCAAGGCGATGGGCAAGAAGTTCCTCCAGGCAGAATCCCGCTACATGCGCGAGCGTGTCACGGATGTCTGGGACCTGGAAAGGCGGATCCTGCGGCACCTGATAGGCAAGGCCCGCGACGAGCTGGACCACCTGGAACACAGCGCCGTCATCATCGCCCACGACCTCACCCCAAGCCAGACCGCGTCGCTGGATCGAAGTAAGATTAAGGGCATCGCCACCGACGCCGGCGGGTTGACCAGCCACACCGCCATACTCGCACACGCCCTGGGTATCCCCGCGATTGTCGGGCTTGAAGACATCACCCGCCAAGTCAACACCGGCGACATGGTCATCATCGACGGGCAACGTGGCGTGGTCACGATCGACCCCGATGCTGAGCAGTTGATGCAGTCCCGCAAAGAGGCTGACCACAGGATCGCGAGGGGGGATCGGCTTGGTGAAATCCGCGACCTGCCGGCCGAAACCAAAGACGGCACGCCCATCAATCTTCAGGCCAACATTGAATTCCCAAGTGAGATCGGTCAGGCCTTGAATAACGGCGCTAAAGGGATCGGGCTGTACCGCACCGAGTTCCTCTACCTTGCAGCCAAGACCGAGCCGACCGAGGAGCAGCAGTACCAGACTTACCTTGAAGCGATCAAAAACCTCAACGGCCTGCCCCTGACGGTCCGCACACTGGACCTGGGTGCTGACAAGATGGATCAGACGCACAACACCGGCAACGACCCCAGCGAACGCAACCCGTTTCTGGGGTGTCGCTCCATCCGTTTGTGTTTGCAGAATCTGCCGCTCTTTAAGACTCAGCTCCGCGCGATCCTGCGTGCTTCGACCGCCGGGCCTGTGAGGATCATGTTCCCGCTGATCAGCAACATCATGGAACTGCGTCAGTCCCGGATGATCCTCGGGGACGTGATGGAGGACTTGGAAGAGCTGGGCATCGCCTACGGCGAAGATATCCCCGTCGGGATCATGGTCGAGGTCCCCTCGGTGGCGATCCAGGCCAAGACGTTTTGCCGGGAAGTCGATTTCATGTCCATCGGGACCAACGACCTGATCCAGTACACCGTGGCGGTGGATCGGGGCAACGAGCGGATCGCCAGCCTGTACTCCGGGGCACACCCGGCGGTGATTATATTGATCCGGGACGTCGTCAGGGCCGCTGACAAGGCCTCCGTGGACATCAGCCTGTGCGGGGAGATGGCCAGCGTGCCAGAGTATACAATGCTGTTGTTGGGATTGGGGCTGCGATCGCTATCGATCACCCCACCCGCCCTGCCGGAGGTCAAGCAGATCATCCGTGCAGTTTCGATTGACCAATGCAGACGTGTCGCCCGCAAGGCCGCCACGTTCGACTCGGACAGAGAGGTCGCCAATTATTTACGCGACCAATTAGGTAAAGCTATCCCGGGCGTGTTCGATGGACGTTCCATCGGTTACTGACGCCCGGAAAAGAAAATCGCGGCCTGAACGCTCGCCGGTGCAACAACACCCGCTTGAGCGCAAACACCGCACTAGAATGAAAGTGGTTGTAAGTCTAACGTGATCCGTCAACGACTAAGAGATTATAGATCAGCCCGCCTCGCGAACACCACAGGACTGGTGTTCGCCGTCGCACTGCTGCACTTAACCCTTAACGCTTGACACCCACGGACGGCCCGCTACCAAACTATCCATGCCAAAATCAGAAATGTTGATCAACTACGTCCCCGGCGAAGAGTGTCGTATCGCCATCGTCGAGGACGGAATCCTTGAAGAGTTCTATCAGGAACGTGCCAGCGCAGGCTCACACGTCGGGAACATCTACAAGGGCAAAGTCACTAACGTCGAACCCTCCATACAGGCCGCCTTCATCGACTTCGGCGAAGGACGCAACGGCTTCCTGCACATCACCGACCTGCACCCAAGCTACTTCTCCGCCAAGCATCGTGAAGAAACAGAACAGGTCGGCAGTAAGACACCGCGCCACGAACGACCACCGATCCAAAAATGCCTCAAACGCGGGCAGGACATCGTCGTCCAGATCCTTAAGGAAGGCATCAATACCAAAGGCCCGACCCTCACAAGCTACCTGTCCATACCGGGCCGGTTCCTGGTGATGATGCCTCAGATGCAACGCCTGGGTGTTTCCCGCAAGGTTGAAGACGACGACGCACGGCGAGAGATGCGCAAGATCCTCGCCGAACTCAAGCCGCCCGAAGGCTTCGGCTTCATCGTCCGCACCGCCGGGATGGGGCAGACCAAAACCGACCTGAAACGCGACCTCGCCTATCTGGTCCGCCTCTGGAAGAGCATCGACCGTCGCAAGAAAGAACTCCGCGGCGTCGGCGAACTCTACACCGAGCAGGACCTGATCATCCGCACGATCCGCGATGTCTTCACCAACGACATCACCCGTGTCGTCATCGACCACCCACAGGCCGCCCAACGCGCCCACGACTTCCTGGCGATCGCAAGCCCACGCTCCCGTCCCAAAGTCACCTACTACCACGACCCGGTGCCGCTGTTCCACCGCTTCGACATCGAACGGCAGATCGAAGCGATCAAAGCCCACGAAGCACCCCTACCGTCCGGCGGGTCACTGGTCTTCGATCAGACCGAGGCGCTGGTCGCCATTGACATCAACTCCGGCAAGAGCCGCAGCGCACGCGACGCCGAGTCCAATGCGTTCAACACCAACATGGAAGCCGTCGATGAAATCTGCCGACAGCTACGCCTCCGCGACCTCGGCGGGGTGATCGTCAACGACCTGATCGACATGCGCGACCTCAAACGCCGAAGACAAGTCGAGACACGCTTCCGCAACAACCTCAAGAAAGACCGTGCCAGAACACGTGTCGGGTCCATCAGCCAGTTCGGCCTGCTGGAGATGACGCGCCAACGCATGCGCCCCTCCCTTGAGTCCTCCCAGTCATCTATCTGCAATGCCTGCGAAGGTAACGGGCACGTCAAAAGCCCCGAGTCCGTCGTCCTGGATGTCATGCGCCGCCTCGCGCTGGTGCTGCACCGCAAGATAGTCGTCCGTGCCGAACTGATTATCAGCCCCGATGCGGCGTTCCAACTGCTCAACCGCAAGCGATCTCAGCTTGTCGAATTAGAAAAGCGCTACGGCAAAACCGTCACCGTCCGCGTCGGCGGCAACTCTGTCAGCTACGTCGAGATACGGCTCTTCGACGAGCGCGGCGGGCAGATGGAATTTGACTCGCTTAGCGACCTCAAGGGCATCGCGCCGCCAACGGACACTACGTTCCTTGAGGTCAAAGGCGACGAACTCCCTCCGATCGACGGCCTGGACATCGAAGAAGAAAACGATGACCAAACAATCGACATCGCCGGCTACCCAGGCCCCGATGAATCCGCTGACCCCGATGCACAACAAGACGCCGACGACAAACCCACCAAACGTCGCAGACGACGACGCAGGCGTGGCCGTGGTCGTGGCGAGGGTGGCGATGAATCATCCGAGAGGCAATCTGAGTCTGGCTCCGATGCGTCGCACGAGGACGAGCACGAACCCGCTGAATCACAAACGCCCGATGGCGAGCACACCGAATCCAACGACGATGAGGACGCGGACGCCAAGAAAAAGCCGCGCCGCCGACGCCGTGGTGGCCGTGGCAGAGGGAGAAAAGCCTCCGACGACACTCAGGGCGAGTCGCCTAACGACGAGGCAGTGGATGTAGAAACCGCCCCTGCCGACCAAGTTCCAGATCAGGCCCAGTCATCCTCATCCAGCGAAAATGGCGGCGAAGATGCACCACCCACGAAAAGGCGACGCAGCCGCAGCAGAAAGAAGAAAGTCTCAACCGGAGACTCTGACCAAGGCCAGGAAGAAGCCTCTTCGCAAGATGCCCCCGCAACGGACAAGGCTCCGCAGGGCGATTCGGAATCCAGCGACCCCTCTGCCTCGGATGATTCATCTGAAACCAAATCCAAACGACCGCGCCGCCGCCGACGCCGAGGCGGCAAGGCCCGGGTCGAGGGCGATACACAAGACCAAGGCAACAGCGACGCACCCGCGCATACCGACCCGGAAAAACCCGCCGCGCCCACCGTGCAGATCAAGACCGGCGGCTACTCCAATCAGGTGATCGATAAGGCCCAACCGGTCCGGGAGCCGTCATGACCGCCGCCGAAGCGACACCGCGTAAACTGATCGTCCTGGGTTCCACCGGGTCGATCGGCACCAACACGCTTAATGTCGTGGACCATTTGAACCGCACCAACGCCGCATCGATCCAGGTCGTCGCCCTGGCTGCGGGTGCCAACGCCAAGACCCTGATCGAACAGGCCCGGTGGTTCAAGGTTAAGTTCGTTGCCATCGCTGACGCCGCGCAGGCTCAAGCCGTCCGCCAGGCCTTGCCCGACGCCACGGTGTTCGCCGGGCTGGACGCCGCGTTACAACTGGTCAAAGAAGTCGAGGCCACCGACTGCGCCGCCGCCATCGTCGGGGTTGCCGGGCTTGCACCCACACTCCAGGCGATCCGCCAGGGTCTCACCATCAGCCTCTCCAATAAAGAAACTCTCGTCGCCGCCGGCGAGCTTGTCAGACCGATGCTCCAGACCTGCGGCGCAAAAATCATCCCCGTGGATTCCGAACACTCCGCGATCTTCCAATGCCTCAACGCCCACCATTCGGCCCACACACACCGCACTAACTCATCCATCAAGCGCATCGTCCTCACCGCATCGGGCGGCCCCTTCCGTACGGCTGACAAGTCCACCCTGCAAAACGCCACCGTCGATCAGGCGTTGCGCCACCCGACATGGAGCATGGGGCCGAAGATCACAATCGACTCCGCGACGATGATGAACAAGACCCTTGAGATCATCGAGGCCCACTGGCTGTTCGACCTGCCCGGCGAAAAAATCGACCTGCTGATCCACCCCGAATCCGTCGTCCACAGCTTCGTGGAGTTCACCGATAACTCCACCCTCGCCCAGTTGGGTCCGCCAGACATGCGCACCCCGATCCAATACGCTCTGACCTATCCCAACCGGGTGGGAAGTTGCAGCGACGCGATGGATTGGTCGACATTAAGGGGGCTGAGCTTCGAGCCTGTGGATTTTGACCGGTTCAAGGCCCCCCGCCTGGGTTATCAGGTCATCGAGGCCGGTGGTACAGCCGGTGCTGTGCTCAATGCCGCAAACGAGGCGGCGGTCAAGGCTTTCCTCGAACGCAGGATACCCTTTGGGCGTATCGTAGAACTGGCGGACGAGGCGTTGTCACAGATCCCGACCGAACCCTTAGACAGCCTCGACGCCGTCATGCGGGCAGACCGACTCGCCCGTGAGTTAGTCGAAAACAAGCTGGCTGAACCGAGCGTGGCCTCGGCAAAGTCGTAGTAGCCCGAACCCCGAACCGACTCAACTAAACCAAACGATTCGCATCACAACGGACACGACCATGGAACTGATGAGCAACCCCTTCTTCTCTGTCATACTGATCGTCATAGGCTTCGGCTTCCTGATTTTCGTCCACGAGCTGGGCCACTTCCTGGTCGCCAAGATGGTCGGGATCAAGACCACGCAGTTCGCCATCGGCTTCGGCCACTCGCTGCTGACCTGGCGTAAAGGCCTGGGCTTCCGCAACGGGACGACCGAACCGGAATACCAGAAACTTCTCGATGAGGGTGCCGACCCCGCCACGCTCGGCGAAACCGAGTACCGCCTGAACTACATCCCCTTGGGCGGCTACGTCAAGATGCTCGGGCAGGAAGATATGGACCCCACCGCCCGCAGCAGCGACCCCCGGGCATTTAATAACAAGTCCGTCTCCGCGCGCTTCGCCGTGATCTCCGCCGGCGTCATCATGAACCTTATCTTCGGGATGCTATTTTTCGTCATCGCGTTCATGTCCGGCGTAAAATTCCCGCCTGCGATCGTCGGCAGCACCGCACCGAATTCCCCCGCCGCCAAGGTCTACGCCCAAGGGCACGAAGACGACCCCGCTTACCTGGGCCTACAACCCGACGACCGGATCACCGTGATCGACGGCAAAGAAATCGGCGACATGTTTGACCTCAAATACGCCACCATCCTCGCCAGCGAAAATACGCCCCTGGCCATGACCATCCAACGGGCGGGTGAATCCGCAGACCTGACCTACCTGATCCAGCCGGAAACCGATACAACATCCGGCCTGTTCTGGGTCGGCGTCGCACCGCCGACGAGCCTGGAGGTCGGCAAGATCAAGAAGGCCAGTGCCGCCCATAAAGCCGGCCTCCGGGAAGGCATGTTCATCACCGCGGTCAATGGCAAACCCGTTAAAACCTTCCCCCAATACGAAGCCGCCGTCTCCGCCAGCAACGGCGGGGATATCACTGTCACCTTCACCGATACTAAAACCAACAGAAATACGGCCATCACCGTCAAAACAAGCCCGCTGCCGGCCAGCCAGAACGGCGATCCCCGAAACCTGCTTGGGTTGGTCCCGCCGGTTCAGATTGCAGCGGTCGTCGAAGGTGCCCCCTCCTCAGATGTTGGCTTTATGCCGGGTGATGTCGTCGCCTCGATCCAGAATATCGCCTGGCCTGATTTCCTAACATTCAAGCAGGCGATTGCAGACGCCAACCGCGAGCCGATCTCCATCACCGTCCTACGCGACGACGTGGAGGTCAAGATCGGCCCCATCACGCCGAATAAAGAGAATCAGATCGGTGTACTTATTCAAGCCGAAGTCGAATCCAACATCATCTGTAGCACCCTCCCCGGTTCACCCGCAGAGGGATCGAACATCATGCCCGGCTCCCGCCTGACATCCATCAACGGCCAGCCCATCGCCTCATGGGCTGACCTGCAGCAAACCCTCGCCGAGATCGCCTCCAAGGATAACCCGACCGAAGTCGTCCTGGGATACGAACTGAACCTCGCGGGCAACCCAGCCGAGCAGACCACGATCCCAATCACCGCCGAAGATGCCAGGCAGAACGCCGACGCGGGATGGATCGCCACGCTGCCCAGCGGATTAGACCTGTTGATGCTGCAGGTCCCGGTCGTCGCCGACAGCCCGATGCAGGCCGCCGCCCTGGGCTTCACCAAGACCCACCAGTTCATCACGCAGACCTACAAGCTGCTGACACGCCTCTTCCAACGGACCGTGCCGGCAAACGTAATCTCCGGGCCGGTCGGCATCGTCCATCAAGGCACGATCATCGCCGAACGCGGATGGCAGTACCTGTTGTATTTCCTGGGGCTGATCAGCATCAACCTGGCCGTGGTCAACTTCCTGCCGATCCCGATTACCGACGGCGGGCAGGCGATCTTCCTCGCCATCGAAAAAATCAAAGGCTCACCGGTCAGCGAAAAAGTGCAAACCACCGCAACACTTGTGGGCCTGGCCCTGCTGGGATGTGTGTTCCTGTTCGTCACCTTCAACGACGTATCTAGGCTGCTTGGCTATTCCTGATTCAGACCCATCCCATTAAGTTCTCGTGCGTCTACAAACTCTACATACCGGCTCCGTTTAGCCCCGCCGCTTGCGACCGGTACTGACCGCAAGCGGCCAGGCTATGCAACCCATGCCCCCGAAACCCCAACTCGACCTACGGTTCAAGGCACGAAAACTTTTCGGGATTGATATCAGACCCATCCCATAATAAACTCGTGCGCCAGCGGAATCCACCTCCTCGAACCGTTTACCGATACCCGTCAACACTGGCCCGCCGTTTAACGGCGGATCGCAGATCCGCGCGTTGGCCCAACGGGCCAATCTTTCCTCATACATAACATGTGTCCGTGGGCGACCGCACGAATTCTTTTCAGGATTGGTGTCAGACCCATCCCATTTAGTTCTCGTGCGCCTTGACCTCCCCTCAGCCCCCGGCTTTGCCGGGGGATTCCCCTGCATAATCAAACGACGACGCACGAGTCTTTTACGCGATTGGTATCAGACCCATCCCATTAAATACCCGTGCGCCTGTGAAGCCCACGTTCGCCTGAACGTGGGACGG
>JAJRRS010000008.1 GCA_024279275.1 Planctomycetota bacterium
AGGTTTTCTCGTTTAGCAACACTTTTTTTTCATCGATCATGGCTTACTAACTCACTACCCGGGATATAGCATCTCAATACATACGCGGACAAACAGGCGTCATCCCTTTACCGCGCCGGAGGTCAGGCCGGAGATGAATTCTTTTTGGAGCAGCAGGAACAAAACCAGCACAGGCAGGATCGACACAACCGTCCCTGCCATAATCAGCCCGTAGTCTGTGCCGTAAGTTCCGCGTAGCTGGTTGATTGCCACCGCCAGCGGCATCTTTTCGGGGGTTTGCAGTACGATCTGTGTGCCGATGAAGTTGTTCCAACTCCCCAAGAAGGTCAGCAACAGGAACGCGCCCATCATCGGTCGGATCAACGGCAGGACGAAAGTGAAGAATATCTTGATCTCTCCGCATCCATCGATCCTTGCCGATTCGAGCATCTCGTTGGGGACGGAATTGACTGTCGCTTGTCGGAATAGGTACACCCCGAACGCCGGCGCCAATGCCGGGATGATCAGGCCGGTGTAACTATCGAGCATTCCGAACCAGTACAACAGTTGGTAATTTGGCGCAAGCAGCAGCGCCCCGGGAACGACCAGCGCCGCGAGGACAAGGTTGGTAATGCTGTCACGGCCTCGGAAGCGGAACTTGGCCAGCGCATAACCGCTCATGGCGCTAAATAATGTTGCCAGCACCCCGCTAACAGAAGCGAAGAAGATGGAATTCAGCAGATACCGGGCGAACCCTTGCTCAACAAACAACCGGTGGAAGTGATTGAAGTTAAGCTTTTCCCACCCGATCCCGAATAACCCGTCGCCTTCGGGTAGAAACAGGTTATCGAAGAAGATCGCAGAGGGCTTAAGCGAGGCACAGAAAAGGTATGCGAATGGGACGAGCGTGACCAGCGAGCAGAAGATCAGCACGCTGTATAGCAAGGTATACACGCCAGCCGAGCCGATCACTTTATTAGGCTTAATTTGTGGCATGTCGTCGTTAATCCTCGCCCACGCGCCCGACCCGGTGCTGGATCATGGCAAACACCATCAGCACGGCCGCCAACACCCAACCGATCGCACTGGCGTAACCCAGGTCGAACGAAATGAATCCCTTTTGGTAAAGGTACATCACGACGGTTAAGCCTTGGTCGTTCGGCCCGCCGCTATTGTTCAACAGCACCCATGCCAGCTCAAACAGTTGGAAGCTGCCGATCAGCGACAGCAAGACCACAAATGACGCAACCGGCCGGATCGCCGGGACGGTCACGTTCATAAACCGGGGCCACGGACCCGCACCATCGATCATTGCCGCCTCGGACAAGTCTTTGCTCACGTTCTGCAGCGCCGCCAGGAAGTAGATCATGTTGAACCCGACGTACTGCCACATCGCCGCGAGGACCAACGACCCCATCACAAACCGTTCCAGCCAAGGGAAACCCGGATCGAACCCCGAGAACAAACCGTGCAGCGTGAAGTTGATCAAGCCGTCCCGGCTGAACATCAGCCCGAACATGATGGCGATGAAAACCGTGCCCACCAGTGCCGGCGAGAAAAAGACAAGCCTGAAAAAGACTCGGCCCCGCACCTTGGGGTGATTCAAGAGTATCGCAAGCCCCAGCGATAGCGGTAGCTGGATAAATACTGAGCACGCAGCGAACACGAGGGTGTTTCTTGCCGCCTTCCAAAAAAACGGGTCGGTCAGCAGGTAGCTGAAGTTATCCAGGAACACAAACCGGCTGGACTTGGGGCCGTAGGTCTGTTGCACCGCGAGGACCAGCGAGTACAACATCGGGTAGGCCATGAACACCGTAAAAATCACGACGAACGGACCGACGAGCACATAAGGGGCCCACCTGGGGTAACCCGAATTCATGGCTCGCTCCTTAGAAACACATTCCGATCAACCTCTCGCTTAACCAGGTCTTCAACAGTGCCAAGCTCGCGATGAGCTTCGTCTACCAATTCCTCAGGGGTGTACCGTCCCGTCTTCAAGGCGTACTCCTTGAGACGGAATAACGCGTTGGCTACCCGATCTTTCGCGAGCGTATTAAAGGGTGATGAGGTTCGTATCGGGATGTCCGGCGCGAGATTGATATACATCCGACCGACGGGTTGACCACTGAAATACTCGTTAGGCTCGTCGTAAAACGCCAGGTCCCAGTACGATTTAACCGGGGATATGATCCCGTTGGATCGGTACAGCTTCTCGGCCAAATTCTCGGATAGGTACAAGTGCTTGGCGACTTTCCAGGCACCCTGCGGGTCGTCGGATGTCTTGGCGATTCCCAACATCGTTCCGCCCCAGACACTTGTGTGCCGCCCCCCGGGTTCCCAGGCGGGTAGGGGCATCAGCTTGAACTTGCCTGAGAGCTTGGGCATGTCAGTCTGCCAGACACCACAGAGCCAATCTGGCACAATCGCTACCAGCACACGGCCGTCTAAGCGCATCTTGTTTCCCGTCGCATCAAACTCCGGCGCGTCCACCGCAATCCGATCCGGGCCAACCATCCAACTCGCCAGTGTCGCCAGCACGCGGGCGTTTACTTCCGTGTCGATCTGCATCTGGTTGGATTCATCAAACAGCGCTCCCCCGGCTTGAAGGATCATGGCTTCGAGGTGGTCTCGGAAACCACCGCTGGCCCACATGCTTATGACATAGTCAGTTGCACCGTCACCGTTGCGGTCCTTGACCAGAGGACGCACTACGCGGGCGAAGTCCTCCCAGGTACGCACCGACTGCATATCGATCCCCGCCGCCTCAAAAATGTCCGCGCGGTACGCCAGCATCACCGGATGCACATCGTGTGGCAGGCCAAAGATTCTGCCCCGTGATGACCATGGCGAAAAAGACGGCTCGTTGAGTAGCTCGTATATCCCCTCCGCCTTGAGCCTGTCCGTGAGGTCAACGAACCCCACGTCTTCGATCGGACCAGTAAAGACCTGCGGGACGAAGTTTCGCTCGACTTCGATCAGATCTGCAGAAGGCGTGTCAGAGAGAAAGGAGGCAAGCATGCGTTGCTGCAACGACTCATTGCTCAGCAGGGACAAATTGATTTTAGGTGAGTTGCTTTGATTCCATTTCTCCACAGAGGGGGTGTACATCTCGCCGTGAACCTTGCTGAAGATCCACATCTGCAGCCCCTCTCGCTGCGGGATCGGCCAAGACACCACAGCGATGCTGCTTAAGATCGCCAAGCCGCAAATGATCCACCCTCCGGCGGACAGGCTTTCGCGTGTAATCGGCAGTTCGAGC
>JAJRRS010000147.1 GCA_024279275.1 Planctomycetota bacterium
CCGCCGCGTCGCTGTCTTGATGTAGAGAGATGTCGATCGTCCAGCTCCTTGTAAAAGAACCAGTCTCTCAAACTGAACGCAAGAGCGCAACCTAACATGCGCCTAACGCGCACGAGTTATTATTGGAATTGGTATAAGGGGGATGTGGAAAACCTTGGGGGCTTAGGAGGGGGAGATCACCGCGAAGTCGCAAAGATCGCGAAGATAGACGGGGGAGAAGGGGCAGGGGATATCACGAAGGGCGCGGAGACACGGAGACACGGAGAAGAGGATGGCCCACAGATTTTCACAGATTACAAAGATTAAGAAGGGGAGGGGCGGAGCGGTTCTTAATCTTTGTAATCTGTGAAAATCTGTGGGCCAACTGCTTGATCTTTTGGGTCTTTGTACCTTAGCGGCTAATCAGATTACTACTGTGCGCCGCTGAGGCGTGGGGGGATTTCCAGGACCGTGTCGGCTTGGATGGCGTTGGGGTTGTCGCCGATTTTTTGGCGGTTGTGGTTGTAGATGGTGCGCCAGAGGGTGGGGTCTTGGTAATAAATTTGAGCGACGGTGGAGAGGCTGTCGCCGGCTTGGATTTTATAGGTTTGAATGCTGCCTGGGCCGGGTGGGGAGGGTTCTTCTTTGGAGAGAGTGTGGCGGGCGTCGGGGAGGCGGAGGACTTGGCCGACTTGGAGCCTGGTGGGTTCGACCTTGGGGTTGGCCTGGGCGATATCGACCCATCTTCGTTCGTCGTCGTAGAGCTTGACCGCGATGGTGGAGAGGAGGTCGCCGGGCAGGACGGTGTAGGTTTTGGCGACGTCGGCCTCCGGCTTGGTCGTCGATTCGCCAAGCATAATCTTGGCGGTGTTGAGTTGTTCAGATTTGCTGGGCTTGGTGGCGTCTGATGAAGTGAAGATTGCGTCGAGAGCCTGATTAGTGACTTTCGCGGAGGGCTGTGGTTTGGGCGTCGTTGTCGTCGGGCTGGCTTCGGTGCGTGCCAGGGCGAGGCCGCCGGTGGTGTTGCTGCCGATGGTCAAGACGGTGGGTTTGTTTTGCGTTTTGGGGCTTGGCGTGGCTTGGTCTGCGGCGGTGTCACCTTTGTGATTATTCGAGGCGTTTGCGGCGAGTATCCTGTTGCGGGCATCGGCTGCGATGGTGTTGGCCGGCTTGTTGGAAGCGTTGGCGGGCCTGGTGTTGACCATCGACTTCAAGGTGCCGTCGCCTTGCGAGTCTGAGCGGAGGGTTTTGCGGGGTTCGGGGGTGTCGGGGTTGGTTGCGGTGTCGTTGGTTGCCTGTGTGGGCGGTTGCGGTGTTTTGCCCTTGAACAGCACGACGGCCAGGACACAGACGATCACCGATACGAGCAATGCGATTTTGTATGATGCTTTCATGACCAGCCTCCATGCGTTGGTGGGCGGCATTGTAGCAGGCGTTTGGCCGTGTGTGTGTCATATTTGGGGGGATAGGGGAAATGGCCCGGTTGGGGGGCGCGGTCGGGTAGTTTGGGGTTGGCGGGGGGATCGGCGGGTTTGTGCCAGTCCGGGCCGGGCGTAGACTATCTGCCCATGCCAGGTATTACAGTCATCATCTGTTGTGCGAACAGCGAAGAAACCCTCGGCCCTGCCTGTGACTCGGTGCGGTGGGCTGACGAGTTGATCGTGGTGGATTCCGGGTCTGCGGACCGGACCGCTGAGATTGCCCAAAAGTATGCGGATCGCTACGTCGTGGAGCCTTGGCGCGGGTACGGGGGGCAGAAGAAGTTTGCGGCTGAGTTGGCAACGCACGAGTGGGTTTTTTTCCTGGATGGTGATGAGGAATGTTCTCCGCAGCTTGCTGAAGAGTGGCAACGATTTACGGAGACTGAGCTGGATCGGCTGGACCTGCTGATGGTGCCCAGGAAGAATTATGTGCTGGGGCGTTATGTGCGGGGTTGGTGGCCGGACCGGCTGACGCGGATATTTCACCGCAGGCGGGTGACTTGGGACGATGAGGTTCTGCACGACACGCGTAAAGCTTCGGACCCGTCACGGGTGCGTGATCTGAGCGGTTGGATCGAGCATAAACGGCACAGTGATGCGGGGTATTCTGACTATTTTTCGGGCAAGCGGATGGATGAACGGCTGCTGATGGTTGCCCGCCAGATGCACGAGCGTGGGAAGCGGGCCAGTGTGTTGGATCTGATATTTCGGCCCTGGCTGGCGTTCTTGAAGTTCTATATTCTGAAACGGGGGTTTTTGGATGGGATGTTTGGGCTGTTGATCGCCCAGAAAGCGGCGGTGAGTACGCAACTGAAATACTCGGCCCTGTGGGCGGTTCAGAACGGCTATGACTCGGCGGATGGCTGAACGCTTCGAGAAACTTGGAGGATAGCCCCAGTTACCCTGGACACCTCGAGCTACCCGGATACCCCACCGAAGCACGATGGACGGCACCTCAGTGGGCTTTGGCGGAGTTTTTCCATGAATTTACCTGAGTAAACAGGCATCACAACGCTGCGATGCCATTCACGGTCAAGCCTGCTATCATGTATAGGAGTCACGGGGACTTAGGCAGCCTTGAGGGTGGCGATCATGTTTGACGCGGGTACTATTGGCCCGGGCGGAACGGATAGCTACTTGGGGCTGTAAACGTTTGACACCCGTAGGTTTCGGCGATAACTTCGATTTGCTAATTGACGCTTAGGAGACGGTTGATGACCACTAAGGATTCTCGCCTGACCGTGAGCGAGGAAGACCAGATTACCCGGGTAGGCTTCCTCGATCGGAACATCCTCGAGGAAGCCAATATCCAGCAGATCGGCGATGAGATCGCTCAACTGATCGAGGCGTCTGACAACCCCAGGCTGCTGATCGACTTCAATCAGGTCGAGCACCTGTCGTCTGCTGCGCTAGGTACGCTGATCACGATCAACAACAAGATCCGCAACAAGGACGGGCAGTTGAGGTTGTGCAACATCGACCCGCAGATCTACGAAGTCTTTGTCATCACCAAGCTCAACAAGCTCTTTCAGATCCACGAAGACGCCGCCAAGGCGGTGGCGAGCTTTAAGTAACGGTTCCATCCCCCATGGCCCGCTCGTCTGGGGTGGTCGGCGGGCATGAACGTGTTCAGGTCAGCAATGCGCGAGTCACCGATGTCTAAGCTGGTGATCCAAAACAGGCTGACAGAACTCCCCAAAGTCCAGGACGCGGTGATTAAGCCAGCCGAGGCTCTTGGCTACGGCAAGGAAGAGATTTTCGCCATACGCCTGGCGCTCGATGAGGCGGTCACCAACGCCATCCATCACGGCAACAAAAACGATCCTGATAAACACGTCACCATCGAGTACCAGATCGATGAAAAGGCTGTGCGGATCACCGTCACCGATGAGGGCAAAGGCTTCTGCCCCGATCAACTCCCGGATCCCACGCTGGAAGGCAACCTGGCGACGCCTAGCGGCCGAGGGGTCATGCTCATTAAGGTCTACATGACCGAGGTGCATTACAACCCCTGCGGCAACGCCCTGAGCATGGTCAAATGCAAGGGCTGCAAGCTGCCGGTGAAGGATTGACCTCCGTACCCGGATCGAACGGCTCCGCTGAGTGGGTTATCACTATTTCAGACATAGCCCGTCCGCAACGCCGGCGCGGTCAGTTAACTGCCGCGCCGACGTTGTCGGCGGGCTATTTGCTGCGAGTCAACGCCATCTTCTCAGGGGGTCTGGATGACCGGTTCTCTGGGGGATTCCGGGGGGATTGTCTTGGCCTCGTCTCTGTCATACGCTATGATGCCTCGTTGCTCTGATCGGCCTGATGGACTTGGGCTGGACCGCTGAATTAGGGATCACTTGCCTCATACCCACACAACCTGCTCTACCGCACCTGTTGGTTCCAGCCAGCCTGTCGCTGTGTTGCAGGATGAGGCTGACAACGCGGACCCCGACCCATCCGAGGAACCCACCCCCGCCCCCGGAGCAACCCCCGGGTTCGACGCTGGGTCTTGCTGTACTGTCTCACTGGACCTGCAAACCTCTGACTGTGACCCGCCCGCTGTTGGTTGGCTGGAAGATCAACTGGCCCGTATTGCGGCGCTGGCAGGTGTGGTTCACGGCAGGCTCGCGGTGGTGGTGGTCGATGATGAGAAGATGGCCAAGATGCATCAGCAATACTGCGATCAACCCGGGACCACCGATGTATTAACGTTTGACCTGCGCGACGAGCCGAAGCAGCCCCCGGACCAGCCCCCGGACCAACCCCCGGACCAACCCGTCGATGGCGACCTGGTTCTGTGCATGGATGAGGCGGCTCGCCAGGCTCAAGAGCGGGGTCATGACACGCGGTTGGAGTTGTTGCTTTACGCGGTGCATGGGCTGATGCATTTGTTGGGTGAGGATGACCACGATGAGGCTGGTTATCAGAAGATGCATCGGCGTGAGGATGAACTGCTGACCCGCGCGGGTCTGGGGCCGATATTTGGTTTGTGATAGTAAGCGTGAGGCTGAGGCGTGTCCCCCTGACACGGTTTGGCCTTGGACCAGGTGAGTTCGGCAGTGATCGGACACCTGAGTTTGGCAGGGGACATGGATGCCTTCGGTGAGCTACGCGATTGGGATTGCTGTTGTTGGATGCCTGCTGGTCTGTTACTTCTCGGCCTGTAACATTGCCTTGAAGACCTTGTCACGCAAGCGCCTGACTGACCGGCTGGGGGTGGGCTTTGACCCGGCCCGGCTGTCGTTGTTCTACCAACGCCGACCCATGATGCTGTTATTAACCGGGACGGCTCGGGCGGTGCTGAGTCTGATCGTGCTGTTGGCGACGCTCTACTACTTCGAGGAACGGTTCACGGGCTGGTCCAGACTTACGAGTTATTTCGCAGCGTTCCTTCTCGCGGGGGGGTTGGTGAGTATTTTCGCGGTGGCGATCCCGGTGAGTTGGGCGCGTTATCAGCGTGAGGGGATCATCGCGTGGTCACTGCCGATACTCAATACCTTGCTGGTGGTATTTTCGCCGGTGATCTGGCTGCTGCATCTGATTGACCCGGTGGTCAGGCGGATATCCGGTGCTGATTTAGACGATGGCGACGACAGCGATCTGTCCGACGAGGTGCTTTCCGTGGTGGAGGATCACGAGGACGGTGGCGAGGTCGATGAGGTGCAGAAGGAAATGATCGAGGCTGTCTTTGACATGTCCGATACCGATGCAGAACAGATCATGACCCCGCGTACCGACGTCGAGGGGATCGAGGTTAATTCCACGCTGCAGCAGGTCAAGGACAGCATCCTTAAACACGGGCACAGCCGAATCCCCGTTTATGAACAGACCATCGACAGCATCGTCGGCGTCCTCTACGCCAAGGATCTGATCCGCTACGTCGGCAACGGCGACGACTTTGCCCTCCGCTCGGTCCTGCGCGAGGCGATGATGGTCCCCGAAAGTAAAAACGTCGGTGAATTACTCAGCGAGTTCAAGGCCCGCAAGGTCCACATCGCTTTGGTTCTGGATGAATACGGCGGGACGGCGGGCTTAGTTACCATCGAAGACATCCTCGAAGAATTAGTCGGCGAGATTCAGGATGAGTACGAGGTCGCTGAGGAAACACCCACGATCCACCGCCTGGACGACAAGACGCTGCGTGTCGATGCCCGGGTCGAGATCGACGACCTTAATGATGAGTTGAAAATCGACTTGCCGGAAGACGAGGATTATGACACCGTCGGGGGGTTTGTTTTTGCGACGATCGGACACATCCCAAAGGCAGGCGAAAGCTTCGACTACCAGGGCCTGCGGTTCACCGTGACCGAGGCTGAGCGCACGCGGGTGGTGCGTGTCGAGGTCCGCGTGCTTGATTCTCAAGACGCTTCTGCCAAGGCATAATCGGCTGACCCATTCGCGGTTCTTCGCCACGCTGGCTACACTTTCCCGCCCATGAATATTCGTTTTTACAACACACTGACGCACAAGGTTGAGCCGTTCACGTCGATCGAACCCGGCACGGTGTCGATGTATAACTGTGGGCCGACGGTCTACGACTACGCCCACATCGGCAACTTCCGAACTTTCGTCTTTGCGGACGTGTTGCGAAGGTTTTTGGAGCTGGCGGGGTACAAGGTCCATCAGGTGATGAACATCACGGATGTCGGGCACATGACCGACGACCAGCTCGCGGATGGCGGGGGCGAAGACAAGATGGCAGCAGCCGCCAAACGGCTTAAGGAATCCAAGAAGCAGGGGGTCGCGCTGATCGAGAACCCCGACGATCCCTACGCGGTCGCCGAGTTCTTCACCAAGGCGTTTATTGAAGATGCGAAGCTGCTGGGGTTGAAAATTGCTGACGAGTATCCCGGACAAATGCCCCGGGCGACCGACCACGTCGTGCCGAGCATGATCCCGATGATTCGGTCGTTGATCGAGAAGGACCACGCCTATGTGGCCGAAGACGGCGCGGTTTATTTTAGTGTGCAGAGCTTCCCGGAGTACGGCAAGCTATCTGGGAACAGCCTGGACAAACTCCGTGGCGGGGCGGGTGGTCGTATCCAGGATTCACACCAGACCCACAAACGCCACCCAGCAGATTTTCTTTTGTGGAAGCCCGATGCGTCGCACCTGATGAAATGGGACTCGCCTTGGGGCGAAGGCTATCCCGGCTGGCACATCGAATGCTCCGCGATGGCCAAGGCGCTGCTTGGCCGGGACACCATCGACATACACACCGGCGGCGAGGACAACATCTTCCCCCACCACGAATGCGAGATCGCCCAGACCTGCGGCACGACCGGCAACGACCGCTTCGCTAACTTCTGGCTGCACTCGCGTTTCCTGCTGGTCGAGGGCGAAAAAATGTCCAAGAGCAAGGGCAACTTCCACACCGTCCGCGATGTCTTGGAAGGCAGAGTCACAGGCCGACCCGTTGACCCGGCGGTGTTGCGGTTTGAGTTGCTGAAAGGTCATTACCGGTCGAATATTAACTTCACGGCGAAGGGGTTGGCGGATTCGGCGAAGGCGGTGAGGCGACTACAGGACAGCTATGCCGCAGCATTGATGATTCCTTTGGCGAGTGGAATAGATCGGAAGCGTTTCCTCAATGAAGCGAAACAGATCGGTGCAGAAAGTTCAGTTACCACTGATTTCCTTGGTTATCTTGGTGATGATCTAAACGTTAGCGGAGCTCTAGGCACCGTCTTTACTTGGTTAAAAACTCGCCCTCAACTCGATAGTGAAACGCTAGGCATTTTCCACTGCTTCGATCGAGTCTTAGGGTTAAAATGGGGCGAAGCAACAAAGGGATCGCATACCATTGCCGATAGTATGCATCTTGAAGTGGGTAAAGTCGTACGAGTAAGCTTGAATTCAGATGCATACAAGCAGTGCGAGCAACTAGACGCCGCACGTGCGGAGAAAGACTTTGCCAAAGCCGACGCGATCCGCGAGCAACTGATCGACGCTGGTTACGACGTGAAGACGACCAAAGAGGGGACGGTTGCGTCGAAGCGTTTGGCGTAAGTGTTCGGCTTGAGTTGCGTATTACAGTCATAGCCGCGGGCTTACAGCCCGCGAGACCGCGACATATAATACGCCTTCATCTTAATTCCAGCGCGACCCAATCGGTGTGGCAGATGCTGGCCAGGCGTTGGGGACCCAGGTGGTTCCAGGCCACCACACATGCGTCCCACAGTTCGTCTTGATCAGCGAAGATA
>JAJRRS010000009.1 GCA_024279275.1 Planctomycetota bacterium
CCCCGCCATCGCGTCGGCCCGAAACCTCGACCAGCCGTAGCCCTCACCCAGAACCTGCCGCAACGCCGCCGCCGGCAAAGGCCAAGGCTGGCCGGTGGTTTGCGGTAATTCCTGATAGCGTGTTTTCATTAGCAACTCGGCTCGACAACAAAGCGAGGGGGCCGTCCGGGTGGATACTCCCCAGGACATACGGGGGACTTCGGGACATCCGGGGGGCATCCGGGGGGCATGCGGGGGATATTCGGGTGAGGGGCAAGACCTTAAGTCCGCTCCCATGCCGTGTCAACCATTTTTGATACGCTCATTTGGAATACAACCCCAGTGTAAGACGCTTGATATAATCGTCAACGGAACAATCAATCCGCCGCACTCGCGACCTGATGCCCACAGGGTTCAATTTTATGCAGACACTCTTGATCGCAGTCGGGGCTGGACTAGCCTTTATCATCGCCTACCACACCTACGGGCGCTGGCTGGGCAACAAGGTCTTCAACCTCTCCGCCGACTTCGTCTGCCCATCGCATCGGCTTAACGACGGCAAGGACTATGTGCCCTCGCCCAAGGCGATTGTGTTTGGGCATCACTTCACCAGCATCGCGGGGACCGGCCCGATCGTCGGGCCTGCGATCGCGGTGATGTGGGGTTGGGTGCCCGCGCTATTGTGGGTCGTCTTTGGCAGCATCTTCATCGGCGCAGTCCACGACTTCGGCTCGCTGGTCGTGTCGCTAAGAAACAATGGGCAGACGGTGGGCGACATCGCCGGGCGATTGCTGAACAGGCGTGTGCGGTTGCTCTTTTTGTTCGTGCTGTTCATGGCCCTGACCATCGTGCTGGCGATCTTTGGCCTGGTCATCGGTGCGGTCTTCAAGCAGTACCCCGCATCGATCTTCCCCTGCACGATCCAGATCCCCATCGCGGTTGCCATTGGGCTTTGGCTGCACAAGAAAGGCGTGAACCTGACGATCCCATCGCTGCTGGCATTGGGGGTGATGTACCTGAGTGTGGTGTTCGGGGACACAGGCTGGCTGGGTCAACTCAACGCATGGATGGCGTCCTGGTCGATTATGACCTGGGTGATCATCCTGCTGGTGTATTCCTACATCGCGTCGGTGCTGCCGGTCTGGGTGCTTCTGCAGCCGCGCGACTATATCAACAGCCTGCAACTGCTCACCGCGCTAGGCCTGATTGTCGCCGGGCTTATTTATGCCACTTTCGCCGGCGGCGCACCCCCGGTAGAAGGCGCGGCACGTCAGCCGTTAGAGATCGTTGCCCCCGCGTGGAACTTCCACCCGGCCGAAGCCCCGATGATCTTCCCGTTCTTATTCATCACCATCGCCTGCGGCGCGATCTCCGGCTTCCACTGCCTGGTCAGCTCCGGCACCAGCAGCAAACAACTCGAAAAGGAACCCGATGCCCGCTTCGTCGGCTACGGGGCGATGCTCACCGAAGGGTTTTTGGCGACGATTGTGATCCTCGCGTGTGTGGCGGGGTTGGGGTTGGGGTTGCCTGGGCTTGGGAATGCTCCATCCCTGGAGGCCGCATATGAAGCGGCTGCTCGGAACAATGAACTCATTTATAATTCTGAGATGACGGATGCGGCTTGGGTTGGAGAAGCCGCCTGGCTATCGAGCTACTCGTCGTGGTCTTCCGCTAATGGCTTAGGTGCAAAAGTCGGTGCCTTCGTTGACGGCTCCGCGAACTTCCTCAAGGCGATGGGTATCCCTGGGGGGATCGCGATTGCGTTGATGGGGGTGCTGGTGGCGTCGTTCGCGGGGACGACGTTGGATACGGCCTGTCGGCTGCAGCGGTATGTCGTGCAGGAGTTGGCGGCGACGTTTTTGCCCAAACGTGGCAAACGAGATTGTGTGGAGTGCGGGTACGACCTAACGGGGAATGTGCCGGGGAAGTGTCCGGAGTGTGGGTGGGAGATTGACTGGTCAACACATAAAGCCGGCGATGGTATCGCCGGTCTTCCGGATGAACGGAAAACGAACGACCAAACCGATAACGCGACATCATCCGGAAACGTAACGAACCCCGTGACCGGGCGGGGCGGTGAATCCGGGGGCGTCACAAGACCGGCGATGGCATCGCCGGCTTTGTGGGGGGTGAGTCCATTTAACCCGTTGGTGTGGTTGAGTAACAAACACGGCGCAACCCTGTTCGCGATCACGATTGCGGCGGTGATGGCGGCGATGCCGCCGGCGGGGGGGGCGTGGACTTGGGCGGGGGCTGGGAAGGGCGGGATGATCCTCTGGCCGATGTTCGGGGCGACGAATCAACTGCTCGGCGGGCTGGCGTTTCTGGTGATCGGGTTTTATTTGTGGCGGCGGGGCAAGCCGGTGTGGTTCCTGGCACTGCCGATGGTCTTCATGCTCGTCATGCCGGCCTGGGCGATGAGTTGGCAACTATTCGTCGGTAGCGAAGATCATCCGGCATGGATGTATGCGGACAAGCCGAACTGGACGTTGATCGTTATAGCGGTGGCGACGCTTGTGCTGGAAGGGTGGATGGTGGTTGAAGCGATCCTGCTTTGGCCCAAGGTCAAGGGCGTGCTTGAGCCGCAACTGGACAGCGGCGAAGCCTTAGAAGGTAGTGCAGGGCCGGGGGCGGGGATGAACTGCTGAGTGACTCGAACCGGTCGGTAGGGCAGAGGATTTAGCCACGAAAAGGCACAAAATACACAAAAAGAAACTCGGCGTAGCGCTCAGGGACAACCAGCGGTAAAACTCAACCTTTATAGGAAGTCGAATTGCTTTGTGCATTTTGTGCCTTTTCGTGGCTACTCCCCCTGATCGGTGCTTGAATAGGCAGGCCGAGTCGGCTCGCCGGGGGAGGTGTGATGGTTTATCCTATGTGCTGCGCAATGCTGCGTTTCTGGAGCGACGGATGAGCCGACATATTTTAGTGATCCTGTGTAGTGTGGCCATGCTCGGCGGGTGTAGTGCGAACCTGCGCCAGGTCACGACCCGCGTGGACTCGGTGCGGATCGATGAGCAGACCGATCAGGGCGTGCGCGTGCTGGTGACGGTGGTGGCGGAGAATCCTAACGATGTGCCGTTGCCGATTGTTAAGGCGAGGTACAAGGTCGAGCTTTCGGGAGCCGATACGTTTACGTTCCTCGAGCTGCCCAAGGCCACGCTCCCGGCCCACGGCACACAGACAATCACACTGCCTGCGGCGTTCGCACTTGATGGCGCAAACGCGGCAGACTTGTCGTACCGGGTTGCCGGTCACCTGACCTACGAACCCCCCGGCGAGATCCGCAAGCTGCTGACCGAGTACAACGTCCCGCTGCCCTCGGCGTCGTTTAAGGATGAGGGACGGTTGAGGTGAATGTGATGCGGTGATGGTTATATCAAACGTAACTCCACGCCAGAGGAAGACCCGCGATGACATCGCGGGCTTTATAACAGACCCCAGACCCTGAACCCCAGACCCCACCACACTCATGCCTGACGATCGCCGATATCTGATCCCGTTCCGTGCGACACTGCTGCCGCAGATCTTTACCGACACGCTGGTGATCGGTGGGGGGGTTGCGGGATTGCGTGCGGCGATCGCGGCGCAGAAGCACGGCGATGTCATCGTCGCGGCGAAGGGCGGGATCAAAGACTCGAATACCTACTGGGCACAGGGCGGTGTCAGTGTGGTGGTGGATGAACAGGACAGCGTCGATCAACATGTGCAGGACACGGTTGTCGCCGGGGCGGGGCTGTGTGATGAGCCGGTGGTTCGGCAGGTCGCGCAGGCGGCGCGGGCGAGGATCGACGAGTTGGTTGATTGGGGGATGCGGCTGGATCAGGTGGATGGCAAGGTGGCGTTGGGTCGGGAAGGGGGGCACCGCCATCCGAGGATTGTTCATGCTGACGGCGACGCGACCGGGCGTGAGCTGGCTTGCACACTCGATCGGCAGGTGCGCAGCCTCGATCATATGCGGCTATTCGACCACTGCTTCGTGCTGGATATGATTACCCTCGACGGCTCACCTCCGCAGTGCCTGGGCGCAATCACCCACCACCCCAAGTACGGCCTGCAGGTCATCTGGGCACGGGCGACGATCCTGACCACCGGCGGATGCGGGCAGGTCTACCGCGAATCAACGAATCCCAGTGCCTCCACCGGCGACGGGCTGGCCATGGCCTTCCGTGCTGGCGCGGAGCTGGCCGACCTTGAGTTCATGCAGTTCCACCCGACGACGTTGTATATCGCCGGGGCGAGCCGATCGCTGATCTCCGAAGCGGTACGAGGCGAGGGGGCCACCCTGATCGACCGCCACGGCCACCGGTTCATGCCCGACTACGATCAACGCGGCGAGCTGGCTCCCCGCGACATCGTTTCGCGCTCGATCCTCAAGCAGATGGCGGCAACCAACCACACCAACGTCTATCTTGATGTGCGACACCTCGGGATCGAAAGATTCGCCAAACGCTTCCCCGGGATCTACGAGCTGCTCAAGCAGTTCGACATCGACCCCGCTACGCAGCCCATCCCGATCCACCCCTCAGCACACTACATGGTCGGCGGCGTCCGCACCGACGACCACGGCCGAACCAATATCCACGGCCTTTTCGCTGCGGGGGAAGCCGCCTGCACCGGATTACACGGAGCGAACCGTTTGGCCAGCAACAGCCTGCTGGAAGGCCTGGTCTTTGGCGAAATTGCTGGCAGGACATGCGCCGAATTGATTAACAGCGACAACGCACACTCTCCGGTCAAGGTGATCTCCGATATCCGGCCATCTGACCGTTCGGAGCTGGACCTTGCGGATGTTCGTTCGAGCCTGCGCAGCGTGATGTGGCGGCACGTCGGGATTGAACGCCAGGGCGCACGGCTTACCGAGGTCGCCGAGATGTTCGACTTCTGGGCGCGGTACACGCTTGACAAAATATTTGATGATCGTGCCGGGTGGGAAGTGCAGAATCTATTGACCGTAGGCTCGCTGATCACCCGTGCCGCGAGCTGGCGTAAGGAGAGTCGCGGCTGCCACTCCCGGCTGGATCATCGCGAGGCCAAGGATGCGTTGCGTGTCCACAACATCTGGAAGCGCGGCGAGGCGAAGCCGACCGAGGCGGCTGTCGTCGGTGATGCGGCGGGCGCAGAGCGGTCGTCCTGAATCACCTCGCGGTTGCCGGGTTCCACTTGTCAATCATCTTTTCATTGTCGTAAGTTTCAGCAAAACCATTGCTGCTGGCGTGGCCGTCGGCGTAGGTATAGTTGGAGGCCGAGCCGTGGCGGACAAGGTCCAGCCCGTCGCCGGGTTCGGTTCGGCCTATCTTCCAGAAGTGGGGCATGACGTGATCGACGCCGAACGCGCCGCCCGCGATTTCGCCGAACATCACGGTCGCGGACGGCCGGGGGATGTCCAGGGTCCGGCCCCATGTGTTGCCGCCCAGGACCACGGCTTCCTGCGGGTCTGGTGAATCGGGACGCAGCTCGAAGTAGACGCTCTTGCCGTAGCTAAGATAAGAATCCGGCGGGGCGAACGAAGGTACGGGCTGGTCACGCTCATCTTCCGGGCATCGGTAGAGCGTTGAACGGAGCTGAACCAACTCGGTGCTGGTAAAAATGTTGACACTCAGCGGGTTCGATGCGAGTGCGGTGTCCCCCAGGTATGGCGCGAGTTGCACATCCCAGGCGGCGACCGGGTCGGCGATACTAAATGAATGGACGCTGGGCGGGAAGTATTCGTCGTGTTCGGAGGTATACATCACCATCGCGTTGCCGACACTGACCATCTTCGCCATGCACTGCACACGCCGGGCGACGGACCTGGACTTACCCAATGCTGGCAACAGGATGCCGACCAGCAGGGCGATGATCGAGATGACCACGATCAGTTCGATGAGCGTGAAGCCTGCGGATTGACGAGGTTTCTTAGGCCTCATATTTCCCCCTCCGCCCCAATGTCAGCCATCCGATAAACAACAGCACCAACATCGACCCCGGTTCAGGCACAATCGAAGCCACTAGCGGTGGGGGCGTCCCGGCGTTCCAATTCCCAAGTACCGTGTTAAGGTCGTCGATGCCGACAAACCCGTCGCCACTGGGGTCGCCGGTCAACGGGTCGCCTTGTTGTGTGTTCTGGTTCCAGTTGCCTAATACGGTGTTGAGATCGTCGATGCCGACGAACCCGTCGGTGTTCAAGTCGCCGAGGAGTTGTTGGTGTGTGTTGGTGAACTCGAACGTGACCTGAGCGGGGGTGTAGGCGTTGTTCGTCACACCCAGCGAGTCACCGACGTAGACCTGATAGGTCGCGGAATAATCGCCGGGTTCGGTGGCGGCGTACCAGTTGTGTGTCATCGACCCGGACCAGTTCCAGATATTCGGCGAGCCGAACGTGCCGAAGATCGGGGCCATGGGTTGATCGCCTGGGTCTGGGAGGCCTGTGCCGCCAGCGTTGGAAGCGAAGCCGCCTTGGAAAGACTGCAGGCCCGGTGTCTGGTCGAGCAGTTCGATCCAGATCAGGTCGCCTTGCAGATCAAACGGGAACAGGGCGGTCCAGCCGAACTGTGCGTTGTAGCCCTTGCCGTTGAGCACGGAGAAGGGGGCGTCGAATGCGTCCGGGCCGATCATGTTCGGGACGATAGAGGGGTCGTCCTTGAAGACAAGCACCTGCCCGCCGCTGACCCCGATATTGACGTGGCTCATAAAGCCGCCGAGCGTCTGCCCGTGCGCCCCGCTGCTAAGTAGCAGCAAGGCGCACAGGGCAAGGACGATCGGACGGCCCATGCTCGTCTGCGTATGAAGATGAAACATGGGTCTACTCCTATAGGGTTAGCGGATCCGTTTAGTACGGCGGATCAGCATCAATGTGCCCAGCGAAACGATCGCCAGTGAAGCCGGCTCGGGAACCCACGACACCGTGACTTCCGCCGGGGTGTACGTCGGGTCTGCGGTGCCGGTGGTTGAATCGCCGACATAGACCCGGTACTGGACTTCGTATAAACCGGGGGTGTCGGAGGCGTACCAGTTGTGGACCATGATGCCCGAACCGCTTGCGGGGAAGGGCGGGGCGGGGGTGGCGGCGACGACGTCCGGGTCGAACCACTTCCACGCCTGCCCGCCGACGAAGATCGGGTCCAGCGTGTGAGCATTCATCGGCAGCAGCGGGGACATCGCGCCCTGCCCGCCTTCGTAGACTTCCAGCGTGCCCGGCCCGGAGACCGAGATCGGTTTGATCCAGACAGCCGACCCGCTGGGCACGGTCCACGTCCCGGCACCCTCGGCGAGCCACCCCAGTTGGGCGTTGATGTACTTGCCATTGAGGGCCGTCCAGTCAGGCCCGCCGGAGCCGGATTCATCGGTGTAGGCCGGGTGGGTATCGGGGATAAACTTTAGTGGCAAGACGGGCGTATTCCCCGCGAGCGACATCCCCGGGCCTAGATGGACAACGACCTCGTTGGCTGGGTTGATCGAGATCATCCCGTGGTACATCCCCAATTCGCCGACCTGCCCCCCAGCCATCATCGGATTCGGCGGGATCACCGAAGCCTGGACCGGTGAACTGACAACGACCGTCGCGCATACGACAACACCTGCAACCGCCCTGAGGCGGGATATTAAACGATTCATAGCAAACTCCCATCGGGATTAGATATTCGTGTTAGCACGGCGCACCCTGCGCCGAACACATGACATACATATCGCACGGCTGACACTCAGCGCGTGGATAACAAACGAGCAACATTCTGTGTCGGGGATGTCAGGCGGTCGGGGGCGCTCGGCCCAGGTAGATGTGCGTGGTTGAGGCCGAAGCTACGGTGATCGGCTTGGGCCGGGGGAGGATTTGTAAGAGTTCGAGCGGGCGCGGGGCGAAGTCTGGCGGCGGGGGTACGTCCAGGACGCCGGTGAGGTAGCAGACCGCGCAATGCGACACCGGGGCACTCGGCGACGACGGGGTGCGGGGGCTTGATGACGGGCAGCATGTGCCGGACGCCGCCATCATCTGGGCCAGCGGGCAGGGTTCGGTGTTCTGGTTCTGCGTCACTGGAGGCGGGGTGCCGCCGGGCAACAACACCAGACCGCGCTTATGTCCCGGGACGATCACACCAAACCACAGCGCCAGCCAAATGACAGCGAATTTGTGGCAGGTGTTCGAGTTCATGAGAAATCTTCGTCGCGATCATATAATACATACCGATCCCTTTTGAGCAACCAGACGCCAGCCAGAGTTCCCCCCACCGATCTACCAACGATCCGCTAACATACCGCCCGATGAATATGCGAAAAGTCCAAAACGTCTACCTGGCTGACACCGCCCGCGTGATGGGGCAGGTTACGCTCGGCGATGGAGTGAACCTCTGGCACGGGGCGGTGGTCCGCGGGGATGTGGCGGCCATCTCGATCGGGCAGGGCACCAACTGCCAGGAAAACGTCGTCGTCCACTGCGACAGCGGCACGGACAACCACATCGGCGAACACGTCAGCATCGGTCACGGCGCGATCGTCCACGGCAAAAGCGTCGGGGATGGCTCACTGATCGGCATGGGTGCGGTCCTGCTCGGCGGGTCCGTGGTCGGCAAGGGATGCCTGATCGCCGCACGCGCACTGGTCAAAGAAAACATGGTCGTCCCCGACGGCATGGTCGTCATGGGCATCCCCGGCAAGATCGTCCGGCCCGTCAGCGAAAAAGAAAAAGAACTCCTGAACTGGCTCGCACCGCACTATGTGGAACTTGCGTGCAAACATCACGAACATCCTGATGACGAGATCACGCGACCGTGGGGAACGCAGTAACAACTGTATGCAACCATCGATGCAGAAAGGCATTCAACTATGAAACACATATTCACGTTAAGCATTCTGGTCTTGGCCTGTGTATTGATGATGGCTCAGGCGGTGGAGGTTGTGGATGAGCCTGTGACGTTGCCTGTTCTGGACCGTGATTCCGTGAAAGGACTGGTGGTCGAATGCCAGCCGACCAGGCCCCGGTTCACGGCAGGGAAGTCCGTCGTTATTAAGTGCAAAGTTACCAATACCACTGACAGCCTCAAGCCTTTCGCGTGGGACGTAGGCCAGAGCCCACACTACGCCTTTGTTCAGAGCGGCGCAACGGGTAGTGAATCCCTACGTCCAATCCCGACTGCACTGCCGAGTCTTGACGAACCCGTCACGATACAATCGAAAGAGTGGCCGCCTAACGGCAGAGGGTACATTTTATATGTGCCACCGAATGATTCAATAACCCTGTATATCTCCTTCACGGAAAGTAATCTCGGTGTCATCAGAGGCAAGATCATGTACGATCCGATTGGCATGAGAAATGCACTCTTGCCCCAAAAAATGCTTGATCTGGAACGTGTGTACTCAAACGAGTTCGAGTACGAAGTTATCGCGGATATGGACCACTAATAATTCGAGCATAGCCCTTCCCCTAGAACCCAGCCCCTACCTCACTATGCACCTATTCCCCGCCATCGATCTACGCAACGGCCAGGTCGTCCGACTCACGCAGGGGGACTACGACCGCCAGACTACTTACCAGGCCGACCCTGTTGATCAGGCCAAGCAATTCCGAGACGCCGGCTCAACCTGGCTGCACGTCGTTGATCTGGACGGCGCGCGGACCGGCAAGCTGACACACGCGGGCCTGATCGAAAAGATCTGCCACGACACCGGGATGAACGTCGAAGTCGGCGGGGGGGTTCGCAGCGAATCGGTGATCGACACGCTCCTGAATGCCGGCGTCAACCGTGTCGTCGTCGGGACCGCGGCACTGAAGAACTGGTCATGGTTCGAGGCGCTCATGGGAAACCCGACCTACCGCGGCCGACTGGTGCTGGGCTTGGACGCCAAACACGGCAAAGTCACCACCGACGGCTGGGAGCAGACCGGCGAACAGACCGCACTGGAAGTCGCCAAAGCTGTCACCGACTGGCCTCTCGCCGCGATCGTCTACACGGACATCGCTACCGATGGGACACTCAAAGGCCCCAATGTTTCTGCCACACTTGAGATCGCCCAGGCCACCGATGTCCCGGTCGTCGCCTCAGGCGGTGTCGGCACACTCGACGATTTACGGGCGCTGCGCGAACTACCGATCCAAGGCGCAATCATCGGCAAGGCCCTCTACGAAAACGCATTCACGATTGATGAAGCGATCAAGGCTTTCGAAGGGTGAAAAGCCAGGAGAAGAGACATCCGCAGATTGCGCAGATGACACAGATTTAGAACAGAGCAAGTTCTCTTGCTTCTTGATCTGCGACATCTGCGCAATCTGCGGATACACTCTTTCTGCTCTCCATGCCTCGGTGTCTCTTGACTGTGAGCCTAAACCCATGACAAACGAACACGAAGATCACGAAGAATACGAAGACCAAGAGGACAACCCGCTACAAGGTTATTTCGATTGGCAGGTCACGACACTGCTGCTGGCCTACGATCTGATGGACCCAATCCCCAGTGAAACACCGGCGGCGATCGAAGACCGGCGGACGCCGACCGAGCAGGAGGTCCGTGAGTTCACCCTGGCTGTGGTCCCCCAAAAGTACCTGGATGACCCCGCCCTTGATTGGCCTTCCGAAGTCATGATGGCCATCACACGGGCGACGTTTGATCGGCTCAATCAGATCACGGGGAAGTAGACGTATTAATCATAATTTCTCTCGACAAAACGCCTGTGATATCCAGTAAAGTCTTATCGGACTTAGCGTTTTCCGCGTGGAACAGTTGGCCCCGGCTACCCCCGGCTACCCCCGGTCATTGACTTGCGAACAAGCCCTCCCTGATGAGCCAGCCAATTTAACCCGATGGAGGGGGTACGGGGTCCACTACATCCTGAAAGGTGAGAAACATGAGCGACAGTCTTTACGAACGGATCGGCGGCAAGGGCGCAATCGAGGCGGCGGTCGATATCTTCTACGGCAAAGTCCTGGCTGACGACTCGATCAGCCGATTCTTCGCAGGCATCGATATGGACAAGCAGCGAGGCAAGCAGAAAATATTCCTGGCGTACGCCTTCGGCGCCCCGGTGAAGTATGACGGCAAGGATATGCGCCAGGCTCACAAGGCCTTGGTCGAACAAGGTCTCAACGACAGCCATTTTGATGCCGTCGCCGGGCACCTGCAGGCCACGCTCGAAGAGCTGAATGTTCCCGCTGACATCATCGGCGAAGTCATGACGATCGCCGGGGGAACACGCGACGATGTCTTGAATCGACCGACACAGCAGCGCAAGTCGGCGTAACAGCACTTCGTAAGCCCAAATACAAACACAAGACCAGCCCGGGGCCGAACTTAGGTTCTGGCCCCATATCCCGTGAATTATACATAACATACATTATCGGCGGTTTTTGTGGGTCGGGCAGGGGGGTTGCAGGGTCGGTTTGAGGCGAGTTTGTGGCCAATCGCTCGCCGCTCTGCTTGCATGATCGATAGGAACTACGCGCAAAGAAAACCCACGGGTGATTAGCCCGTGGGTTTGTTGATGAATCAGATTTAGCTTGACGCTCAACCCAGCGCGGCCTGAGCCGCAGCTAGTCTGGCGATGGGTACGCGGAACGGGGAGCAGGAGACGTAGTCCAGGCCGACGTTGTGGCAGAAGACGACTGAGGCGGGGTCGCCGCCGTGCTCGCCGCAGATGCCGCATTTTAGGCCCTTCTTGGTCTTACGGCCCTTGGCGACGGCCATCTCGACAAGCTGACCAACGCCGGTGGTATCCAGTGACTGGAACGGGTCTTTTTCCAGGATCTCCTGGGCGATGTAGTCAGGCAGGAAGGTGTTCACATCGTCTCGGCTGTACCCAAACGTGAGCTGGGTCAGGTCGTTGGTGCCGAAGCTGAAGAAGTCGGCACTCTTGGCGATCTCGTCTGCGGTCAGTGCGGCACGGGGGATTTCGATCATCGTGCCGATGGTGATGTCCAGCTTGCCGGTGTACTTCTTTTTGGCCTTGACATCCTTGATGATTTGCTCAGCCTGTTCACGCAGGATCGAAAGCTCCTTGCGGGTGCCGACCAGGGGGATCATGATCTCGGGGATGGCGTTGACTTTCTTTTTCTTGCAGACGATGGCGGCTTCGACGATCGCGGTGACCTGCATACTGAGGATCTCGGGGTAGGTGATCGACAGGCGGCAGCCGCGGTGGCCCAGCATGGGGTTGGACTCGTGCAGTTGCGAGACACGATCCTTGACGACCGAGGCCTTGACGCCCAGCACTTTGGCAAGCTCGGCCTGGCTCTTGGCTTCGTGTGGGAGGAACTCGTGCAGCGGCGGGTCCAGCAGGCGGACCGTCACGGGCAAGCCCTTCATCGCGGTGAAGATGCCTACGAAGTCTTTGCGCTGGTACGGCAGGAGCTTGGCGAGCGCCTTCTCACGATCGACACGATCTTCTGCGAGGATCATCTGACGCATCGCCAGGATACGCTCACCCTCGAAGAACATGTGCTCGGTACGGGTAAGCCCGATGCCTTCAGCGCCAAACTCGCGGGCACGCTTGGCATCAGCGGGTGAGTCGGCGTTGGTGCGGATCTTGAGTTTGCGGTACTTGTCCGCCCACTTCATCACCGTGGAGAAGTCGCCGGACAGCTTGGGGGTTTTAGTGGCGATACGACCTGCGAAGACTTCGCCGGTCGCGCCGTCGATGGATAGCTCATCGTTGTGGTTAAACGTCTTGCCACCGATCTTGATCTTGCGGGTCTTATGATCGATGTGGATATCACCTGCACCGGCGACGCAGCACTTGCCCCAGCCACGGGCCACGACGGCGGCGTGCGAGGTCATCCCGCCTGTGGAGGTGAGGATGCCTGCGGCGGAGTGCATGCCGTCGATGTCCTCGGGGCTGGTTTCCTTGCGGACAAGCAACACTTTTTCGCCGGCCTGGGTCCGTTGGACGGCTTCCTCGGCGGTGAACGCGAGCTTGCCGACAGCCGCACCGGGCGACGCGGGCAGGCCGACTGTCAGGGGGCGTTGCTTCTTCTTGGCTGCAGGATCGAAGCTGGGCAGCAGAAGTTGAGTCAGGTCGCCAGCGGGGATCCGCATGATGGCGGTCTTCTCGGTGATCAACTTCTCTTTGACCATATCACAGGCGATCTTCACCGCCGCAGCACCGGTGCGTTGGCCGGTACGGGTCTGGAGCATGAACAGCTTGTCGTTTTCGATGGTGAACTCGATGTCCTGCACGTCTTTGTAGTGCTTCTCGAGCTTGTTCTTGATCGCGATGAGTTCTTTATAGACCCGCCTGTTCCACTTGGTCATTTCCTTGACGGGTTGTGGTGTGCGGATGCCTGCGACAACGTCTTCGCCCTGGGCGTTGATGAGGAATTCGCCGTAGAACTCGTTCTTGCCGGTGGATGGGTCACGGGTGAAGGCGACGCCGGTGCCGCAGTCGTCGCCCATGTTCCCGAAGACCATGGTCTGGATGTTAACCGCGGTGCCCTTGAGCCCGATGATCTCCTGGATCTGGCGGTAGCGGATAGCACGCGGCGCGTTCCAACTGCTGAACACCGCCTCGATCGCCAACTCAAGCTGCTCGAAGGGGTCTTGTGGGAAGGCTCGACCGGCGTGCTTCTTGATTGCCTTCTTGTAGGCATCGCACAACTGGATCAACCCTTCGAGGTTGACATCATTGTCTTCCTTGGCCCCCTGCTTCTTCTTGATCTTGTCGAACTCGGCCTCGAAGTAATGATGGTCAACACCCATGACGACGTCGCCGTACATATTGATCCACCGGCGGTAGGCGTCGTAGGCGAACCGCTTATGGCCGGAGGCCCGTGCCAAACCGACGACAGCCTGGTCGTTCAGCCCCAGGTTCAACACGGTGTCCATCATGCCGGGCATGGAGACCGCAGCACCTGAGCGGACCGAGACCAATAGCGCGTTAGCGGAATCGCCGAACTTCTTACCGCCCTCTTTTTCGAGTAAGGCGATGGCCTTGTGCACCTGGTCCATCAAGCCCTTGGGGAGCTTCTTGCCCTGTTGGTAGTATTGATCGCAGACCTCGGTGGTGACGGTGAATCCGGGAGGGACCGGCAGGCCGATCGAAGTCATCTCGGCAAGGTTGGCGCCCTTACCGCCGATCAGTTGCCGCATCGTGGTGTTGCCGTCAGTGCGGAATTTGCCGAAGGAATAGACCATCTTTTGCTTGCCGCCACGGGCGGGGGTCTTCTTGGATGAATGCTTTTTAGTCTTTGCAGCCATGGTGTTAATCCTGAGTCTTTCTTTAAGGCGATAGCGGTTGGTGTGGAGTAAATAACGATCCGTGACCGGAGGTGGAAGCCGCCGATGGTCCACGGCTCACCTTCAGGGCAGCGGTTGATCGGGGATTCCCAGCCGGTTCTTGGGGGGGATTAATGTCCGCCTGATTCTATAACTACGGTTAGGCGGACCCGGATGACGTCGATCCTAATAGCCGAGCGTCAGTTTAAGACAGTCGATTCTAGTGATTGTCCGGTTAGCGTCAATCCACCGAACTCAATCCAGCAGAAGCCGCTGGATTCATAGGGAGAATTGACGTATTTGAGAGGTGGTTCGCTGGGGCGATAGTGACGTGCAGAGCGTGCCCATCGGCTAGGAGGCGTACCCCCCCCTACCGCCGGACAAACACCAGGATCTCGCCGGTGAATACCATTTCCAGGGATTCCCAACTCAACAGCACCTTGCCGTCGATCGGATCGAGGATGCGGACCGTGTCGTTGCTGGCGTGGGTGATCGTCACCATATGCAGGCGAGTCTGTTCGTATCGCAAGGCCGTCAAGATCGGGTATGGCAGGTCAAGCAGGTCTTTTGTCTGCACTTCAAGAAGCTCGACCTTGTAGGGTGTCCGTTCCAGGCGCTGATTCAGGCCAAGCATCGCGCGAAGTGTGGTCGATCCCGTGCCCGGACGGGTCTGGGTGAGTTCGGCCATCTGCTGCTCACTGCTGGGCACCCCCAGCAGGTCCAAAGCCTGGGCACTGGCGGCCGCTACACAGGAATAATCCTGGCTCTGCATGACCTGCTCGTCGCCGACCGTCCCGGCGAAGCTGAACTCGGGGGTCGACTGAAGCATCCACAGCCCGCCATTAAGAAAAAAGACCGCCCCGAACATGACCGCCCAGGTGATCAGGCGCTTCTGACGTGGTATCTTCGCCCGGGACCAGGCCAGCCCCAACAGCCACATAAAAAACGGGACACTCCCCACCCCTTCGATGCTGGTAAGCACCGACAGCGGGATCAACTTCACCGCCACCGCCGGGTTGTAGGACAGCCATATCCACGTCCCCATGCACGCCAGCCCCCCCATCAACGCCGACCGTGCGGATGCGGCGGACCGTTTGCCCAGGTAATACCCCCCCACCCAGGCGAGTATGGACAGCGAAGCGATCGAGATAAACCAACCAATTGTCGGGTCCATGCACTCCGCCGATCGGCGGAGCGAACAGAAATGTCGTCGCCGCCTGAGACCTGAATTGACCAGGCCCAACCCTGGAAGGGCCTTGGGTATTGGTCGGCGCGATCATCGACATGGTTTTCTACCCAACGGTGTAACCCGAGACGGACCCGGCCATCGCACCACTACATCCGTCACAATCCACACAGACGTAGCGCATGCAGAATCACACCTGCACCCGTCGGTGCTGGCTCAAGCGGGATCGAATCCGATTAACTGTGGCTAAAACCCCCGGCCTCAGGGGAACAAGTCTTCTGGGATGGGCTTGAGTTTGCCGTCATGATCGACGCAGACCAGTGTGGTCTGGCCAGTTGCCAGGAGTTCAACCCCGCGGCGGACTTCATAACTGTGTTCGACCTTGACCCCGGCAGACGGACTGGCGAGGCAGATGATTGTCAGTTCGTCGTCGTATTTAGCGGGCTTGTGATAGCGCAGACTCATGCGTGCCACGACAAACATCACGCCGGCCGCTTCCAGATCGCGGTAGGCGTTGCCGCGCCGGCGAAGCAGGTCCGTGCGCGCAATCTCAAACCACACCGGGTACACCGAGTGATGCGCGACATTCATCGGATCGCATTCGACGTATCTGACACGCACCGATGTCTCGATACGGCGGGAATTAACATTTATCTCATCAGACATAAGCTCACTCACAAATAATCGCACGCATGGCTCACGGCAAACTATATCAGATACGAAAGAGGCAAAACTTAGGGAACAGTGACGAACGCTGATGAACGCAGATATCAGAATAGATCATGTGGCCTGCCATCTTATCAGCGTTCATCACTGTTTCTCTACATACATCTTGTTGGTTTCGTGCCTGTGCGTCTTGTGTTGAATCCAGCCTACCGCGGGTTCATCGTCGGGTAGTCAAGCAGTGCCTTATATTTCGGCGCATCCTCGATCGGCTGGGTCTGGTACTCAAGATGCCCCCATGAGCCGAACTTCCCGGGCCTGCTGATGTCATTGAAGGCGACAAACAGGTCGCCCCCGGCCTGCTCAAACAGGCGCATATTCATCAGGTACAAACCATACATCCGCGAATGTGTTTGCGCGCGGATCAGTGCGTCGTAGTACGGCAGATTGTCATTGCCGTTGGCGCTGAGGTGCTGGCCGGCTTCGTAACTGATCAAGCGGATCGGCCTGCCTAGTTTGGTGGACCAGTCGCGCGCCATCTGGCCGTGCTTGGTGTACCAGTCGCGGTTGTTGCTTCGGATATTTTGTTCGCAGAGTTCGAGGATTTCTGCCGCCGAGGTTACAGCGGTCAGCTTCTTGCCTTGCCTGCGGGTGATCCCAAAATAGGCCGACGGGGCGACCGCATCGAACTCGCCCGCCAGTTTGGGTAAGAGTTTCTCAGCAACCCACGGGTTCTGCAGGTGTACTGCCGCCACACGAACCAGCCGGGTCGAGGCCTCGTCACCGAATACCTCTGTCCAGATCGCAAACGTCCGTCGGCAGCGCTCGGCCCAGGCATCGAAAAACTTGGGCGAGTACGTCTCGCCATCGCCGAGTTTACGGATGTAATCGTGCTGCCCGAACTGGGTGTTCCAGACCTCGTTGGAATACTCGATATAAACCTTCGCGTTTGGATTCAGCCGATCCCGGACAAGCTCTGCATGACGGCGTATGTAATCGTCGTCGGCCTTGTGAGGCATACAGAACCAAGGGTCCGCGCCCAATTCATTGGACAACGCGATCATGTACTCGATCGCTACCCCGCCCTTCCCTGCCTGTGTGACCTGGCCTTTATGCGTCCGCCCTGACCACCTTTGATGGGCGGCGTTATTCGTGTTCGCCCAGTCCATGAACCGGATCACCTTGAATGGCGCAAGGCTGTTTAGATATTCTGGTTGAAACGGCGAGATGCGTGTCTCGTGCTCGAGCCGTATCAGGCTCACGTCCGTAACCGTGCCGGTCTTTTGCATATCGACGCCTCGTTTGCCGGTGGTGATGGTGACTTGCACGCTATTCGATCCGGTAGATTGGGATTTCGCGTCTCCACTAAACCGAATCGACCCGCTGCCGGACCAGGTGCAGATGTAAAGCCCCGGTGGCGCGTGGCCGGACTTGAAGATGTGGCCGCCGCCGCCCTTGCGCCAGGCGTCGCTCTGAAGCAGCAAGTCGGTAAATACCCAGGCCCGGCTGTAATAGGTCACGTCGGAGAGGTTCATCCCCAGGAACGGTTTGTTCTTTGGCGCATCACCTGCTGGCAGATCGGGTGTATCGGTTGTCTCCCCCGCGCCGGGAATCGTTGGCGTCGGCGTGGGAGTTTCGGTGGTGTCCGGGGATTCCGTGGCATCCGCTGGCGACGACATGGCCAGCATCTGTCCAAGCAGTTCGTGGACAGCCACAGCCTCGGGACGTGACAGGCTCAATTCGCGTTGTGTAGCGACAACTTCCAGATGCACCCCCCCCGCCAAGCCCTCCGCTATCTCGCCATACGCCAAAGGTTCTGCCGGGGGGTTTGCCGGGGGGTTTGCCGCCGTCGTGTCGTCCGCGCTGGCTGCGTAGCGTGTCACGCGGTGCGAGCTTACCTCTACCGCCTCACCGACCGCCACCGCAGCGCACGCACACAACACAATCCCAAGTATTCCAATTGTCCATCGATTCATCCGTTCACCTCGCAGCCGAAATTTCAGTGACCAGCACGACACAATGTAGCGCCTCTACTCTTGGACGCTGCGACGGGTTCGTGCGCACACACCGGTCAATCCACGTCCCGGGTCGGCCCTAACCCCAGTTGGTATCAGCCTATCACGTTTGGACGAGGCACCATGCATTTCTTCGTCAATCGGTCGATCTTGTGCGCACAAAGTGTGTTCAACAGCCTTGCCGTATAATAGATTCATGTCAGATGTAACGCCTAATAATTCCGGGGCCGGGGACGGGGCGGATCAAAAGTCTCGCAGCACCCAGGCCAATCCTTATACCGGTCCCGCGGGCGGATGGGGATCACTCAAGGCCGGCATCGGGCATGTGCTTCATCAGGGCGGCGTCCTCGGGGCGGCTTCTGCATTACTACGCGTCAACCAGCCCGACGGGTTCGATTGTCCAGGCTGTGCCTGGCCGGAGCCTGCTAACGCCGGGATGCTCGAGTTCTGTGAGAACGGCATCAAGGCTGTCACCTGGGAGACAACACCCAAGCGTGTCGATCGTAAATTCTTCGCCCAACACAAAGTCACGTTCCTGTTCAGCCAATCCGGGCGCTGGCTGGAAGACCAGGGCCGGCTGACCGAGCCGATGCGGTACAACCGGCAAACCGATCACTACGAGCCGATCTCCTGGGACGACGCCTTTGCATTAATCGCCGACAGGCTAAAATCACAAAGCGACCCCAACCGCGCGATCTTCTACACCTCCGGCCGAACCTCCAATGAAGCTGCGTTCCTTTACCAGTTATTCGTCCGCAAGCTGGGCACCAACAATCTCCCCGACTGCTCAAACATGTGCCACGAATCGTCCGGCGTAGCGATGACCGAAACGATCGGCACCGGCAAAGGCACCGTCACGATCCAGGACTTCGAGCTGGCTGACTGCATCATGGTCATCGGGCAGAACCCCGGCACGAACCACCCACGGATGCTGACCGAGCTACAAAAGGCCTCCAAACGCGGCGCTAAGATCATCACGATCAACCCACTTAAAGAGCGAGGCCTGGAACGGTTCAAGCACCCCCAACACCCCATCGAAATGCTCTCACCCACCGGCGGAACCTCGATCACAACCACCTACCTGCAACCCGTCGTCGGCGGCGACCTCGCGGCACTCAAGGGGATCTGCAAACGGCTGATCGAATTGGATGACGATAACAAAGCGACCCTCCTTGATCGCTCGTTCATCGAAGAACACACAGCACACTTTGATGCGTTCATCGATGACCTACGCGAAACATCATGGGATGAGATCGAGCGACAGTCCGGCCTCACACAACAGCAGTTATCCGATGTCGCCCAAACCTACGCCAACTCGCAGCGCGTGATCGCCTGCTGGGCGATGGGGCTGACCCAACACAAGCACGCTGTCCCGACGATCCAGATGATCGTGAACCTACTATTGATGCGTGGGAACATCGGCAAGGCGGGTGCCGGGGCCTGCCCGGTCCGCGGCCACTCCAATGTCCAAGGCGATCGCACGATGGGGATCACCGAACTGCCTTCGCCCGGGTTTCTGGAGAGCCTGGGAAAAGTCTTTGACTTCCAGCCGCCACATGAACCCGGCTACAACACCGTCGAAGCGATCCGGGCGATGTCGCAAGGTAAGGCCGATGTCTTCTTCGCGATGGGTGGAAACTTCGCCGCGGCTTCGCCAGACACCGATCACACCTACAAGGCGCTTCAGCGATGTGGGTTGACCGTGCATGTCTCGACCAAGCTCAACCGCTCACACACGGTCGTCGGCCAGGATGCGCTGATCCTGCCGTGCCTGGGCAGAACCGAGTCGGACATCACCGACGCCGGGCCGCAACGCGTTACGGTGGAAGATTCGATGTCACAGGTTCACGCCTCGAAGGGCAACCGTAAGCCGGCGTCACCAATGCTGCTGTCCGAGCCGGCGATTGTGGCTGGATTAGCCCATGCGATGTTCCCGGATAACCCAACGGATTTCAAGGCACTCGCAGATGATTACAACCTGATCCGTGACAAGATCGCTGAGGTATTGCCCGACCTTTTCCAGGACTACAACAACCGAATCAACAAGCCCGGCGGCTTCTTTCTAGGCAACCCGGCCCGTGACCGCCAATGGGAAACGCAAAGCGGCAAAGCCCGATTCACCGTCGCCGCCATCCCGGACCTGACCCTGCCGCCGAGCCAACTCCGCCTGATGACCCTGCGCTCACACGATCAATACAACACCACGGTCTACAGCAACAACGATCGCTACCGCGGGATCAAGGGATCGCGTCAAGTTATCTTCATGTGCCCGGATGATATCGCTGCGATGGGGCTGCACGACGGGCAAGGTGTCGATATTGAAAGCCACTTCGCCGACGGGATTCAACGCCGAGTCACGGGGTTCCGCGTAGTGGCTTATGACATCCCACAGGGTTGCGCTGCGGGGTATTTCCCGGAGCTTAACCCGTTGGTTTCGGTCAACGCCACCGCGGACAAATCACACACGCCCACCAGCAAGTTCATCCCCGTGACGGTGAGTGCCTTGACATGATCGAATCGCGCCCGGTCTTAAAGTATCAAGGGGGTGAGCCGACACGGGTTGACGATGATCTGGTCATCGAGGAGCCGCTGGAGATCCGCGTGCGTGGGCAATCGATAGCGGTAACGATGCGGACCCCCGGCCCCACCGACGTGCGCGACGCCCAAGACGCTGAACTCGCCGCCGGATTTCTCCTCAGCGAGGGCTTGATCAAGTCAGCCGACGACATCGCGCGCATCGACCCCTGCGTTCGCTCCGAAGCGGGGAACATCGTCAACGTCTTTCTGGCCCCTGCTATCAAGGTTGACCTGGATCGGCTGTCCCGGCATGTATTCGCTTCATCGAGCTGTGGCATCTGCGGCAAGGCGACGATTGAGTCGGTGCATCAGCATTTTGAGCCGGTCAAATCTGAGGTGCGCATCAGCCCGGATACCCTGTCCGCTCTGCCAGCAAAACTTCGAGAGGCGCAAACCTGTTTCGACAGGACCGGTGGCCTGCACGCGGCGGCGTTGTTCGACTCTACGGGCACACTCATCGCCGTCCGTGAAGATGTCGGCCGACACAACGCGGTAGACAAACTTTTGGGCTACGCGATGCTGAAACGGATGCTGCCACTGGATCAACATGTATTACTGATATCCGGGCGTGCGTCATTCGAGATCGTGCAGAAGGCTTTGGCGGGTGGTGTGCCGATCGTTGCGGCTGTCTCGGCCCCATCAAGCCTGGCGGTTGAACTCGCTGAGGAATCCGCGATGACACTCGTGGGTTTTCTGCGTGACGGGCGGATGAACGTCTACTGTGGCGAGCATCGAATCGCGACATAGCCCCCCACTCCCCTTGTAGATCTTTTCCCGCCACACTATTTCACCCCCCTACCGCCGCACTTGGCCTTGCACGGTGGCTTGATGTTCCGGTAACCATGCCCGCCTATCCACCCGACACGCTTTAATTGGCGTACCCGTCACATCACCTTCATCCGTTGCCAAAGACAGCCGATACGCAATCCTGACAACCATCACGACCACGCAGGTCGTCATGATAGGAGAGGAGAAAATGGTGTTCCACACCCCACGTCCGTTCTACGCCCATCGTGTCTTCCAGGTCGCCGCCACGGCAATTGCCGTCACGGTAACAACAACCCTACTGGTCAGTTGTGCCTCGCACAAATCGGCCGCCGACTATGAGCCGCAATGGGAGAAGCTGGTGGTCGAAGTTGCGCGCTTCCCCAAGGCTCAACCCACCGGCGTTGCCGTATCGAGTACGGGTCGCGTCTTCGTGAACTTCCCTTACTGGGACAGCAAGCCGGGCGTGAGCGTCGCTGAGATCGACGCGGACGGGATACTCAATCCCTTCCCAAGCCGAAGCTGGAACCGCTGGGACGGCAAGAGCGCGACCTCCGCGCTCCGCTCCTTCGTCAGCGCCCAGGCTCTGTACATCGACGACAACGACTTCCTCTGGGCACTGGACTCCGGCAGCCCACGCAAGGAAAGCGGCACCGTCATCGCAGGCCCCAAGCTCTTCAAGATCGACCTCAGCGATAACAGCATCGCCCAGGTCTTCTACTTCGACCAGAAGCGCGACCTCGCGCCCTACAGTTTCCTCAGCGACTTCCGCGTCGATACCGACAAGAACGTCGC